>JBKSNB010000035.1:0-10442 GCA_046882025.1 Alphaproteobacteria bacterium
CATTGTCCAAATACTTTTGATAAGCTTTATACCATTCATCGTTCCACCATTCTTCCAATTCTTGTTTTTTTACAGTGTATTCTCTGAATGCTTTGGCCATCTTCGGATCATATGTTGAATAAGCTTCACCTTTGCCAAGGCCAAGGGCCTCCCAACTTTTGGCCATTTGTTTCATTTCATCCAAATTACCATTTGTCATTGCTTTGAACTCGTCAAATGTTTGGTTGTTTGGTGCATACTGTTTCCATAATTTATACCACTCTTTACCAATATCATCTAATTTGTCATAGTCCACGACATTCGCTAATGCTACCTTTCTGGCATTTCTAAGTATCTTTCCTTTTTTACCAAAGGCGATAGTTGTTCTTTGTAAACCTTTCTGTAATGCAGGGGATTTCTTTATAACCCATTTACCAACGCCTGTTAAGATGGAAATTGATTGCAATCCAATTCCAACGGCGCGCCATATTTGTGCAGATGTCCATTCGCCGGTTTCATTGCTTGCCAGATCTGTTCCGTTACCAAACATTCTTTGATAAAAATCAAAATCTGCTGGAATAATTTCTGCCAATCGTGCTAATTCAGCATCCGCTGCACTTAGTTCTTCTTCAAGCATATCGTCTTGTTGATTTGACATTGTCTTCAGATATTCAAGAATCAAATCTTCCGCACATCGTATATCAAAGCATTTTGCCGATTGTGTGAAGAACTTATCTGCTGTTCTGTCTATGTCAATTTGTGCTTTTAATTCAATTCCAGCCCCCAAGGTTTCAACTGCTAAACCAGTCAATACCAATGCGGTTGGTGCTGTGGCAGCCCCCATCGTTCCAACCGTTATTACAATACCCACAACCGCCCCACCAACAATCGCAGAATATGTTAAACCACGTTTCAAACTTGTTGCAGTTACGCTAGACGGTAAATCACATGTTTCTGTATCTGGATTCCATTTTATCAATTTACATTCTGGACAGGATTGTGCATTTGCATCACGCACCACATTACACATTTTTTCGTCTAAACCTATACACTTTTTACCTGTAAACGTTCCGCCCCATGCAATACAGGTCATGGCTTCACGACCCGATTTATCATAAACTCCCCACGCCTCAGACAAATCATCAAACACAAAGTCAACAGGTTTATTGTTTATGTTACAAGTCAGGACATCGTCAACCTCTGTTATTGCCCCAGAAAAATCATATATTTGTGTAAAACCATCATTACATTTACAACTAGTTATCTGGGGACTCTTTACTGCTTTCTTTACCCAATCGCAAACTTGCGTTTGTGTCGCAACATTTGCATTTAATTGAATTCCACTGTTTTTAAACGAATAATTATCAATACCAAATGCCGTCCGTAAATTAGATGCAGAAACAGAGCCACCACTTATAACACACGCATTATGCTTATTAGATTTTGAACCAGTTGTTCCCATTTTTGCAGAACGTCCAAATCGCGACATTGATTCATTTACTTTACCACAAATCGCAGAATCTGTTGTTTCACATGCGGCAGGCCACGATTCATATGAACCAACCGTTTGTCCATTACCAAGTGTTGCAGCATTACTATACCCAGATGGCGAATACTTTAATCCGAATATTTTACAAACACCACTTTCGGTTCCTTCGTTTATAACATAATCTGTAGTTTCAGTTACACTATCAAACCGAAATTCATACGCCATGTTTTTATCCATGGATATACATTGGACATAATCATCTGGTGGTAATGTTGTCTGGCGTATTTTTGTGTTGCATACCAAATTATTTTCTGAATATTTAACACGCGCGTATTCTTTGGACAGCCCATTGGCAATAAGTTTATTTACTTTTGTCCCACCAAGTATCTTATTTGAAAACACATCACCGACACACTGACCTGTTCCGCGTTTAATCATAAAATCATCTTTGCCACATACTTCTTTGAATGTCCAACTCGCATACTTCATCAAAGTATTTCCAAAATCCCGACACTTGGATTCACCGTCTGGCTTTGATATATCCCAACCCGCCTTTGTGCAAACCTGCCAAATGCCTGATGCAGGGATTCCGGCATTTTGTCCACCTGCATTTTTAATCTGGGCATTGTATTCGGCAACCGCAGCAATCCGGGCATCTGGGTCAGAAATCTTTTGTTTTATAACCGCTTCTACTGTTTCTCTCATAATATGAATGTTCGCAAAACATGGCGTTATTAAAAATATTGATAATAATGTCAGGGTTATTCGCTTCATTTTAATACCCCCGTACATTTTTCGGCAACATTTGCCACTTTCTTGATTGCGCTAATTTGTGTCGCATTAAACACCGTTGCAGTCGCAGACGCAACCGTTGATGCCCCCGCCAAAACATTAGACGCAGTGTTTAAGTTCTTTTCTTTTTGTTTCCCAGAATCAGTATTGTCGTTTCTGGTTTTATCAGTATTCGCAACTGCAGATGTTACCGTTCCAGTCAGTCCGGTTGTTGCACCAACAATCGATGAAATCATTGCACCCTTGGCCCGATTATTTATTGGCGATATATCAACATAATCATATTCACTACAAGCGATCACAATATTATTTGCCTCTGTCACATCTTCGCCATTCATACGCGCCTGCATAATAGAATCACGCAGATTTTTAACAGACACCTTGCAATTATCAATTTGTGTTTGCAAATCTGCGTCAACTTTATTTGTTCCAGCAATTATTGCACCCGCAACATTCGTCACCGTTCCACCAGCCATCAATCCAGTTCGCCAATTACCAAGTTTTTTTGATTGTTCGTTTAGTTTATTTATTTGTTCGGTAAGAGGTTTCTTTGATTTTGCACTTTCATAACTTTGGTTGAATTCGCGCCCCCACTGTGCAATTTGTTCATCGGTTGGCGATTCTTGGCCATCTTCCATTTCAGATAATTCTTGCAGTAATCTTTCTAGTTCTGCATCTTTATTTGCCTTTACAATACCAACAACAGTTGCGCCAGTATTTACCGCCGTTCCAACACCAGTCACCGCAGTATTTATCCCAGCCATCTTTTTCAAATCAGCCAACTCATCGTCAATACCCACACATGCAGAATATGTTGCCCGCAACGCATCATTTAATGGTAGCACTTCTGCATTTACACCAATCGGCAACGCATAGAATATCAACAAAAACTTAAATTTCCTACCTAACATTATAGGAATAATTATATCAAAAACCACAAAGTAAAACAAGTCATATAACGAAGCTCCAGTTGAAAAAGTGGCATTGTATGTATTTTCTGAAAACATCTATATTTTAGCTAGCAATATCTACATACAAGATATAACCCAGCAAAATTATACCGTAACAGTGGCTGAAACCCGGCATTCTTAGAACAACAAAAAACCGGTCATATTTAACCGGTATTTTTTGGTGGGAGTGGAAGGAGTCGAACCTTCTCAAGCAAAGCTAACAGATTTACAGTCTGCCCCGGCTCTCCGACTCCGGCGCAAGCCCAATCTCTTGGTGTGAACGGCATATTCACCATTGCACACCTAAATCTTGGTGCGAGCAGCGGGAATCGAACCCGCATTTCAAGCTTGGAAGGCTTGCATTCTAGCCCTTGAACTATGCTCGCAACAAATTCAAAGCAGCCAAATTATATAATATTTTTTATTAAACGCAAGCATTTATTCTGCGCCCCGCACAACCGGCGGGAAACATTCGTTCGTTTCATCCACACAACATGCAAATTCTAAATTACCCATATCTGTAAATTTTTCCCCTGCACAACAACCAAACCTGTTGGGTTTATTACCATCTGGACACAGCCCCTGTGCCAACAAATCTGCTATGCGTTGGGCTTCCGCCTCTTCGGCAAGACGCAGTTCTTCGTCGGTTAATTCAGGTTCTACAACATATTGTGCACAATATTGTTCGTATTCTTTAACCTTATCATCATCCGACGACGCATTTATTTCTGATTTTAAATTATTACATTTTTCCGCATCATAAACAACACCAACAACTTCGTTGGCTAAATCATCTGCCTCAACCGCATCAAGGTTTTCCGCGCCAGTATCAATTTTCTTCTGGACTGTTCCCCTTGTCGAATGCGAAACGTACGAACGCGATGCCTGACGTTTGGCGCAATCTGTGCGATAAGACAACCTTAACGATGACAACAAAGCACTATCATCATCGGATAAATTTTCCTGTGCCGATAATTCATTTATCTTTGATTGCATATCCCCGCACGACAAATCATCCGCCATTGCCGTCATCGAAAACATACAACCCAAAACCAGAAATAAAATTTTTTTCATCGCTCTCCTCCCCCCCTATTCATTTATAATTTTTTCAACTTGCAAAATAAAGTCTATCGCAGGATTTGTTAATTGTTTTGCCTTTTCAAATACTTCTTCGGCCGCGGCCTGCATATTGATTCTCTTATAAGTTTCTACGACTTCCAGTGTTTCACCTTCAGAAAACTTATCATCTTCCAATGCGCGCGCGATTGCAATTTCCTGTTTGGCTAAATCAACATATTTCTGTGAATTTTCAGGACAACCGCGCTCCGCCAAAATTGAATATACTTTTGCATTATCCAGATGCCTTTCTGTTCCACCACAACGATCACAAATACCGATCAACATCTCACTTTCAATTTTTTCACACACACGACTATTGTCATCTACAATATCAAATTGCAGTGCATTTAATAATGTTTTTTCACGTTCCAATAAATCCGAATATTTTTGCACATTTTCAGCGCAGCCATATTTTATCAATTTATTATAAACCCGTATATTCCATTCATGATCATCTGTATTTGCATTTTTTGTTGGTTCAAGTCGTGGTTCTAATACTTTTTCAACCATATCACACGTTTTATCTGCAACACTTTCAGCCAACACATCTTCGGTCACTGGTGCGATATCCTTTTCCACATACTTGGTTTTTGTAAACGCCAATCCAACCATCAGCCCCGACGCGAACAGCCCCGCCGACGCAATAAACGCCAAAACTTTCTGACGACGATTTGTATTATTTTTTGATTTGTTTTTCATTTCTCTGCTCCCTTATATGTTTCTTATTCTATTATACCATTTTTAATGGTGATTTTCCTGTCTGCGCGTTGTGCCAGCCCCATATCATGCGTCACAAACAGCATAGACATTTTATTTTTGCGCACCAATTCCAACAGCATATCAAACACCGCGTTCGCGTGTTCAGGATCCAAACTGCCTGTTGGTTCATCCGCCAACACAATATCCGGATTATTTGCAATTGCACGCGCAACCGCGGTACGCTGTTGTTCGCCACCCGACATTTGCCCTGGCAGATGCCCTGCCCTGTGCAAGACATTGACCGATTTTAATAATTTTGCACTGCGCGCGAATGCGACATCTTCGGAAACACCATTTGCCATCATTGGCAACGCAACGTTTTCAAGCGCATTAAAATCAGATAATAAATTATGACGCTGATAAACAAAACCAATCTTACTGCGACGAATGACGGTTCGTTCTTCGTCATTCATTTTTTGAACCGGAACACCACACACCAATATACTGCCCGCCGTCGGTTTATCAAGCAACCCGACACACTGTAATAATGTTGATTTTCCTGTGCCAGACTGACCAACCAGTGCGATTATTTCCCCCCTATGCAAATCAAATCCACCACCGCGCAAAATATGTAACGGCTGACCACCTTCCATAAAGGTCTTTTTTATATCGCGCACAGACAGCACGACTTCTTTTTTTTCTATTCTTGATAAAGAACTTAAAATACCTGACATATCGTGCCACCTTTATTCATTTCTCAACACATCAACGGGATCTGTATTTGACGCCTTCCATGCGGGATACAGTGTTGCCAAAAACGCCAACAAAATCGCCAACAATGCAATACCAACAACTGTTCCAAATTCTAACTTAGACGGTAATTCAGACAAATAATATAGTTCAGATGGGAACAAATCGCGCCCAGTCAACCATTGAAAGAATTGTCGTATAGGTTCTATATACACCGCAACAACAATGCCCAACACCGTTCCAGAGGCCGCACCAATAATTCCAATTGATGTACCCGACAACATAAATATTTTCATCATAGACGAACGCGACACACCAAATGTCCGCAACACTGCGATATCCTTGGACTTATCCTTGACCAGCATAACCAACGACGACACAATATTAAACGCAGCAACAATCACAATTAACATTAAAATCAAAAACATAACATTTGATTCGACCTGCAAGGCCCCAACAAAACTGCGATTCAAATCGCGCCAATCACGAACGACAAATCCGTTTGGCAACAATGTAACCAGCGCATCACGAACAATACGTGTATCTTCGGGATTATCTAAAAACAAATCGATATGTGTGACCGAATTACCAATATTCAGGTACTTTTGCGCTGTCTCTAACGGCATAAAAATATACCCCGAATCATATTCATACATACCCATAAAGAACGATGTTTTTACTGGATATGACATAATACGTGGCATTGATCCAAACGGTGTTGGCGTTGCAGAATTTGCAGACACCAACGATATATTATCCCCCATAGACGCATCCAACGCACGCGTCAAAGATGCCCCAGCAATTAATTCACCATCTTGGATTTCTGACAATGGTTTACCATACACACGTGTTCCAGATTGTGTTTTCGATATTAAATCAGACATACTTATACCGCGAATTATTGCCCCCGTATTATTTCCATGCGCGGTTGCCATAACCTGACCTTCGGCAATTGGAACAATTGACGACACATGTTGGGTAACAATTTTATTTTGCTTCATTTTATCAATCAAAAAATCATAATCAGAAATTGCACCATCTTGATGATAAACAACGACATGACCATTCATACCAATAATGCGCGACAATAACGTATCATGAAATCCGCCCATCACAGACATAACAACAATCAGTGTTGCAACCCCCAACATAATTCCCAACAACGAAACCCAGGACACAACACTGCCAAATCCGCGCTTTTTAGCGCCCAAATATCTGAAAGCAATTTTTTTCTCTAGTTGTGAAAACAGCATCTTTACCATATCCTTTAATCACTTAAAAACGCACGTAATGCATCACCCATCAACCCCGCCGCATAATCAGTTGGATTTGCACCTGCATCAACAATCGACACAATACGCGGCGACATAAATATTACCAATTCTGCAAACGGACTTATTAGTGTTTCTGGCGTTGTCACGAACGAATGTGTTGGTATACCAATAATGACATAATTATCACCAACACTTGATGGAATTGTAAACGATGATAATTCACCATTACTTGTTCGCAAAACAATCTTGGCATCAATTTTATCCTGACCGCCGAAATCGCCATATTTTGCGGTTGCCCCAATTGTTAAATCTGTTTCAAGACGTTCTTCCTTGGTACATTGACCGATATCAAATCGTGATTGCCAACCGTTTGGAATTGCGAACTGCCCCTGGGAAATCAATACGACATTGGACTGCTGTGATAAAAATTCCTGTAATGTTTTTGTGTTAATCTCTGGACTGACGACCAAGGCACGCCCAACGACCCCAGGGATAGACATTTTTACATTATTTTCGCCAAACGCAGGCAACATATTCATCCAAACAATTGGATTATCTGTGCGCGGATAAACACGATATACATCTATATCCCACGCAATCATATATTTTTTCGAAGATATATCTGCGATTATACGTGAAACCTCACGCTCGGTTTGATAATCACCTTCAAACACCAGGGTTTTATCCTGCCAATTTATCAACAAATTACGCATATCTGCGCCATGCATTGCGTCAACCAATGCCATTATAATGGTTTGATCTTTGGGCATTTTTATCATCCACTTGCCACGATTTGCCAAATGAATTTCACCATTTACAGCATCATACGAATAATACGTCCGTCCCATCTTAGCCATCAAATCGACCGCATCTGACAACGCCCCCGACGATATAGATCCCGATATTTTTGAATACAACCCTTCATCTTCGACCACAGAAACATCTGTTCCAATCAACAAATTATCCAGCGCCTGTTTCACCGTTAATTTTTTGAATTCATAATCAGACACCTGTAAATCACCCGGCAATGGGTCACCTGTATTCAAACGCACCATTTCTATTTTTTCTTCCGGGACGACCGACACAACACTTTGATTATTCCAATCAACCTTGCACCGTTTTGGTAATTCAACCGAAAACCGTTGTGCTGTATCTGTTGTTAGTGCCGCCTTTTTCGGGAAAACCGGCACAGAACTTTCATCAATCACCTGATTATCAACAACATTTATCGTATCATATTGCTGTGACACAATATCACGCTGATTCTGACACCCAAACAGCATAAACATTCCGCAAATCAAACAAACATAATTTTTAATCCGTTTCATTTTATACCCCTTGTATATAAAACATACTATATATTCATTATTTTTTCAAACTCTTCCAGCGACATTTCATAAATAGGTTTTTGACTGGGTGTGACAAATTGTTTCACAGAATCAAATTGTTTTTCCAATCGTCCAATCACAGAACTAACCTCTGATGGAACGACCTGTTTTTTATCCTGCATCAAACGATTACCATATTCCAAGACATATTCCAATACATCCGCTGCAAAAAAGCGACCGACATAATTTTCCATTGCGATTCCGCCCTTTTCAACACAAACCGCAGACATTGTCATTAACGTTTGATTATAAAAATTTGCCAATTTTATAAAATTCTGAACTGTTATTGCCATACCCCTATCCTTTATCCCTTAAACACATTATAAAAACTATTGCCCCACTAACGCAATTAAATTATAATAAGATATTATGAGAATGAAATTTTTAGCAATTTGCTTACTACTTGGCGCATGCGCGTCTGTTAACCAGGGCAGTTTAGATGACGCCACCGTGTTAAACTGGGAAAACGAAGCTGTAACAACCGAACAATTTGTCCGCGACCACAAGGCATGCTTAGGCATAAAAACCAAGGAATACACCCCACGGTCCAGAATTGCAAAATTACTATCACCGAATCAAAGTGTCCAAATGCCCGATTGGGATGGTCTGTGGGTTACATTTCAATCTAACGAATATCGGGACATCGGTCAACGCGCCCTGCTATCTGTCCCCAGTGCCCAAACATCAAAAACCGTTGGGGCATATCGCCGTTGCATGTTCAGACGCGGTTACTTGTTGCGCGCAATGTAAGTCAAAAAATTTGCCCATAACATTATAATATGATATAATACAGCGAAATGAAGAAAACTATCTGGTTTTGGGTGTGTTTTGTTGTTGCTATTGTCCTGGCGACATATTTTTCAACGCGCATTATTATGATGCGAATGGGACGGGGTGATGCGGCGGTTGTTCATCATATATCTGTCACCACAGATGCCAACGACGTTGATTTAACCGGTGTTAAAAATATGGCTGAAATATTACCAAATACAAAAACGTATGACATAGATCTTGAAACAATGAACACACGCATTTTAGGTGTCCCGGGGGTAAAATATTCTGCAACGCGGCGTTTACCCAATGGGAATATATCCGTCCACACCACAATGCATAATGTTTTAGGTATATATGCGATGGGGGACGGGTTATATTATCCAATATCTGATGATGGTTTTGTCGTTGACCGACCTTCAACCGAATGCCCAGATGGCGCCATATTATTCAGGGGCGCAAAACCTGAAAACATAACAAAAATCACCACCGCGGTCAGTGCCCTGACCCCAATCATAGATTACCTGGAATTAATCGAGCAACGCCGCTGGAATTTATACACAAAAAACGGAATAAAGGTTTTATTACCCGAAGACATTGCAACAACCGCTGAATACGAACCAAACAATGCGATTGCCCAACTGATAAAAATGAACGAAACAAATAAAATTTTATCACGTGACATAACGGTAATTGATTTGCGTGATTCAAGACGGGTTTTAATACAAGACAAATGAATCTGATTGATTCACATTTTTTATGTCTAGACATTGGAACCACTGGTGTTCGTGGTATTGCACATCGTGTTCAATCGGGAAACATCATAAAATCTGCAACCGCTATGTGCGATAGTTTTGATACAGTATTTGCAATAAAATCTGTGGTTGATTCTGTGGAACAAGAATTAAAAACACATTTTGATTCTGCATATATAACCGGCAATTTTGGCAAGGCGATATTTGCCATCACCCAACAAAGAACAGTATGGAACAATGAACACAAAATAACCCTATCTGATGTTCAGAAACAAATATCACAAATTAAAATTCCCGATGGGTACTATCCAATGCATATAATACCCCTGGCATATAATACGCCTGGGGCGCGTGATATTTTAACCCCAATTGGTGGGATTGATCGTGAATTAATATCTGCATTTGGAACAATATTATATACTGCAGAACGATTAGACGAACTGCGCACAATTTTACACAAGGCACATATTCAAAAC
>JBKSNB010000036.1:0-2463 GCA_046882025.1 Alphaproteobacteria bacterium
CGAAGATATCACTGCCAATTCTGTTCGGACATTACGTGGCGACAAAGAATATAATTCTGACACAATAATGGGGCAGGGGAACTTGGTTGCACCGAACATGTCATTGTCTGGAAAAATGATTCAACGTAATTTAGATATAGATTCTGGTTGGTTTTCACGCGTTGATACACGTGTAGAATATTATCTGCAATTAACATTAACAGATTTAAAAACAGGATTATCTGTATGGGAAGACGAAGAACCCATCCTGAAAAACGGAACAGATGCACCAACATGGTAATGTCAAAATCTTTACATTTACAAAATAACAGGTATAGTATTTAGTATGTTTAGTTTTATTAAATCTTTATTTGGACCCAAGGTGACAAAAGTTACCGCGGGCGAATTGGCTGAAAAATTCGGTTTGGAAATTCAGGGCGACCCAAAGACCGTGATATGTGGAATTGCACCTATTGCAGACGCAAAACCTGGGCAAATCGCATTTTATTCCACAGAACAAAATAGTTCGGCATTCAAGATTTTACCAATTGAGGTTTTGGAAAACACACGTGCATCTGTGATATTATTGCAGCCTGAGCAGGTTTCGCATGCCCCAAAGGGACGAACATTACTGCTAACCCCGTCACCACGTGGAAATATCGTAAAGATATTGGGTGAAATATACCGCGAAAAACCACGCTTTGGCGTCAGTATTGATGCAATTGTTGAACGTGGGGTTTTCTTTCGTTCAAAAAAAACAGTTTATATCGGCCCATTTGCAACCGTTGAACGCGGTGCAGTGATTGAGGCCGGTGTTAAAATTTACCCCCACGCATTTATTGGACGCGGCGTCACATTGGGCAAGGGCACAATTGTTCACAGTGGCGCACATATTGAAAACGCAACAATTGGTGATGATTGCGTGATAAACGCGAACGCTGTTATTGGTAAAGACGGTTTTGGTTATACCCGTCAAAATGGGCACAATGTGTTTATTCCGCATGTCGGACGCGTGGTGTTGGGCAAACGCGTTTCGGTAGGTGCAAATTCATGTATCGACAGGGGCGCAATGACGGACACTATTGTTGGTGATGGGACAAAAATTGATAATTTATGTCAGGTTGCGCACGGCGTTGTTATTGGCGCTGAATGCTTTTTGGCGTCTGGGGTTGGTATTGCAGGCGGCTGCGTTATTGGTGACCGCGTATTATTGGCAGGCCACGTTGGTATTGCAAACGGTATAAAAATTGGCGACGATGCTGAGGTTGGCGCAAACAGTGGTGTTTTCCGGAATATTCCATCAGGCGCAAAATATATGGGATACCCAGCGGGTCCAGGCACAGAATTTATGCGACACTATGCATGGTTGCGTAAACAAATGAAAGACGACAAGAAATAAAACCCCATTCCTTAAAACTGGCCACGTAGTGCCGCAGATATAAATGACGTTTTACTGGATACACCAACAGACATCCATAAATCAACATGTTCGTTATATTTATACCTAAACGAACCAATAACGGTATTGTCAATATAATTATCAACATCGCTGTGCCAAATGCCAGTATCAGACATTATATACGACACAGACACACTGTAATTCAACAAATCATAACTGATGCCTGTGCCGGCCGCAATACCGTCAGATACCGCGCCAATCGGGTTATAATCATAAATACCACGCACAGATGTGCCCCAAACCAAACTGTTATACTGTAAATTAAATCCAACAGATGCCTGGGCACGCCAATCAGATGTTATGCCAGACGAAAATATATCCGAATGATGATTCTGTAAATTATTCATAAATGATGCACCAAACGACAATGCCGTCTTTAATTTACCCGATGAATTACGAATTTTTATTCCTGCATCCGCTGCAAAATCATATTCATCAGATAACGATGCAAAACCAACACCATACTGAACATTATTAATTGCAACAGACGCCAAATTCAAACGCAGCGCTTCGTGACTGTGCCCCGTAGACACAATCGTATCAGAAATAATTTCACCCTGTGGGGATATCTTTTTATAAAACAATGGTTCTTCGTTCACACGCAGCCCCCCAACATCCGGCAGGCCAATTCCCAATTTATGCGCAACTGAATTTGTAAAACCGATTTCAATTCGTCCAATATTTTTTACCTGCCACAGGGCAAACAATTCGTGCATCCACTGATTTTCATCCAGCGCAACCGCGTCCATCGCATAGACAACGCCGATACGATGAATGTTGTTTATGTCATAATCGATTTCTGCCCTTGAATCCCAATCACCTAAAAATAAAGTTTCCTTGTTCAGACCAGATTGAAATAATTTTGGTTGAATAAATCCGGCACTGCCACTGGCATTTAATTTGAATCTGAAATCACCAATATTATAATCAAACGCATTTGCCACCACAGGCGCAACAAAAGCAAATATTAATCCAAAAACAAATATCTTTTTCATTTAATTTCCTTGTGTATCACTTAATATCGC
>JBKSNB010000037.1:0-5537 GCA_046882025.1 Alphaproteobacteria bacterium
CACCGCGTCCACGTTGGCCATTGACAGAATTATAAGGATTCGCAACATGGACAAAGTAAAGGAAGAAATTTATGAAAATGCCACACGGAATCTGTTGAAAAAACTAGATTCTATGAATATGGATAAAATGCCGCGTGTTCGTGCCAAAAATTTGGCGTTGCTGTTTCGTGATTCTTTTAAAATCCAAGATGTAAAATACGATACGTTTATACCCGATCTGACGCGTCCTGAAATTGATGCGTTGGGATATGATTCAAGTGGTTTTTGTCGGGTGGCTAGTATCAGTTTCAAATTTTTGTTGGATGCGTCTGATTGGGATGTGTATTATATCAATGACATTTGGGCATACGGTCCGCATCATTTCTTGAAACATCATAAAACAGGACAGGTTTTTGATTTGACCTTTGATCAATTTGATTATGTTGGCATACAGGTGCCGTATTATTTAGGACGCCCGATTACTGCACGGGCAGATAAATCTGTGTTACGTTTTATAGAAGCCGTAAACCCCCAGTTGTTAGACCTATTGCAAAAGGGACATAAATCATGCTAGCACGACCAGAACCAGTTGTTAAACCCGATATGATATTCAGTGTGTCTGATGCATCCGCCCTGCTGAAAGGTGTTGTTGAAACTGCGTTCCCAAACATCAAAATACGGGGTGAATTATCTGGTATAACGCGTGCGACATCTGGGCATGTTTATATGTCTATCAAAGATGCAAACGCCGTTATAAATGCAATTGTGTGGCGCAGCACCCCCATACCGTTTAAATTGGAAGAAGGTATGGAAGTCGTCATTACGGGTAAATTTACCGTATATCCTGCGCGCAGTAATTATCAAATAATTGTATCTGAAATTGAAATGGCGGGGATTGGGGCGATTCTGAAAATGCTGGAAGAACGCAAACAGAAATTAGCCGCCGAAGGTTTGTTTGACGCTTCGCGCAAGAAACCATTGCCAAAACTGCCCCAAACAATCGGCGTAATAACCAGCCCGACTGGCGCAGCATTCCAAGACATTCAAAACCGTTTACGCGAACGGTTCCCCGTGCATGTGTTGTTGTATCCTGCAACGGTTCAGGGTGAAACCGCTGCGCGTGAGGTTGCAGCCGGTATCGAATATTTTAACAAACATAATAATGTTGATGTGATTATTGTTGCACGTGGTGGTGGTGCATTGGAAGATTTATTGCCATTTTCCGAAGAAATTGTTGTGCGTGCGGCGGCGGCAAGTCACATACCGCTTATATCTGGGGTTGGACATGAACCTGATTGGATGTTGATTGATTTTGCCGCAGACGTTCGTGCACCGACGCCAACCGGTGCCGCCGAAATGGTTGTTCCAACAAAACAGTCACTGATTCAGGATATCGATAACCTGACGCACAGGTTAAATACAGCCATGGCATCTGTGATAGATAAAGAAAGGAAACAATTATCGCTAATAAATATAAAGAGTCCTAAACAATTACTTATGGAATGGGGACAGCGATTGGATGATATTTCACACAATATCACAATGATGGTTTCAGTTCGTTTGACGGGTGTAAAACAACAGTTGGCGACGATTGCTGGCTTCCCTAACCTGTTGCAGAATCGTATGAGTTTGTGGAACCAAAGTATTAATCATATGAATCAAATGTTATCTTCGCTTAGTTATAAAAATGTTTTGGGGCGCGGATATGCCATTGTTCGTGACGAACAGAATAATATTATAGAACGCGCGCAATCAAATGCAAAAATTGCCAGCATCGAATTTGCAGACGGAATCGTCAATATTTAATGTTTTATCAATGTCTTGGCTGTCGCAATTGATTCAGGGGTAATTTCATTTCCACTGATTATTCTGGCAATTTCATTGATACAATCATTACCCGATATTTCATCAACCGTTGTTATCGTTTTATCGGTTTCACTGTGCTTTGCAATTTTAAAATGTTTGTCGGCATAACCGGCAACCTGGGCAGAATGGGTAATAACCAATGCCTGATTCAGATTTGCCAATCGATTAAGTCGTGCCCCGACCGCCGCCGCTGTTGCGCCACTTATGCCAGTATCAATTTCATCAAAAACAAATACACATTCGTTATTCCCGCACAAAACGACACGCATAGCCAGCATTAAACGCGACAATTCGCCCCCAGATACACATTTGTTTAATGGCGCAAACGGACTGCCCGGGTTGGTTTTTATCATAAACAAAACATCGTCCGTCCCGTATTCAGATGCGCATTTGTTTTCAATATTAACATTAAAATCCGCAGACCCTAATTTTAAATCTGGTAATTCTGATAAAATTTTATCCTTTAATACGGTTGATGCATCACAACGTAATGCGGACAATTTCGCGGCATTTTTATCAAATTCAGATTTTGCTGTTTTTAATTCTTTATCTATCTGTTGTAATTCTGCATCGGAATTATCAATCATATTTAACGCAGTTTCCATTTCTTGCAGTTTTTGTGGTAAATCATCCGCAGCAACACGATGCTTGCGCGCCAATCCGCGAATGGCAAATAAGCGTTCTTCGATATCATCAATCGATTCAATATCGCCGGGTTCTGGTTTGATTTGTTCTGATACTTCTGCAATTATTTGGGCACAATCATATAATTTGTTAATCTGGTCTGAATATACATTATCATCACCATGAATCCGTTCCAAAATGTGCGCCACAGAGCAAATTTGTGATTCCAACGAATTCCCAGACGGATTCAATGCCGAAACAGCATCTGAAATAATAGCCGCATTTTTTTCGGCATTCATCATCGCTGTTCGTTTTGATGCCAATTCGTCTTCTTCGCCGACCCGAACATTTAGTTCCCGCAATTCTGAGATATTATGTGATAAAAATTCACGTTCTGTTTCCGATCGTGACAATAAATCCTGTAATTTATGTTGCTGTATTTCCAGATCATGATATTTGCGATATGCTGCCTTCGTTTCAGCCAGAACACCACTAAATTCAGGAATATACATGGTTGCAAAAGCATCCAATGCCGTAATATGTGTTGCTGGATCCATCAATGCGTGATTTGCAAATTGCCCATGAATTTCAACCAGGTTGTCGCCCACGTCTTTTAATAACTTTATCGACACAGGGCAATCGTTTATCCACGCCCTACTTTTACCATCAATCGACAATGTGCGTTTTAATATAATGTTATCCTGCACATCTATGCCATTTGCAGACAATATATTGGAAATACTTGCCGGACATGTATCAAATTCCGCAATCACAGATGCGCTGTCACAGCTACCGCGAATCAATCCAACATCAGAACGCGCTCCCAATGCCAATGCCAACGCGTCCATTAAAATACTCTTGCCCGCACCCGTTTCACCTGTTAATACATTCAGACCAGAACCAAATTCAAGATTTAGTTTTTCAATCAATACAATATTTGAAATATATAAATTTGTTAACATGTTCCATATTATAACCAGTTGGCGAACCAAAATTCAAGGTTTTTATATCTGTTCCAGTTGCCAATCGTGCAACCATAAAATATATGTTTTAATGTTATATTTAGGGTATATTTGCGATAAAATTTCCCGATATTCGTTTAGTTGGGCAACATACCTATCACGAAAATCAAATCTGTTAACATCTGTTTTGTAATCAAGAATCTTAATGATTTTGTTTTTATGGTCAACCACTAACCTGTCAATACGACGACTGACAAAACGCCCACGCAATATTGCGGCGACGGGGACTTCGGCTCTGGAATTTGAACCAAAAAAATCTATTAATTCAGGAAACGATTTTATTTTGTCCATTAATTTTGGATTAGATTCAGCAAATTGCATTTGTATATGTGCAATACGGCCCGCGTCAACCGCAAACCGGTCATTTTGATACTTTGATACGATATCAGATATTGTTATGTTATTCATGAATTATCCTAATTGTGTTATCGCCTTTGGTTGCGTCATCAATATTTGACAACACATTCCACAACTGGTTATGCCACGAAACATCTGGGGCGTTTTTATATGGTGTAAAACCATAAATATACAATTCGTCGCATGCGCGCGTCATCGCAACATATAACAAACGATAATATTCAGCAACGCGTTTAGACATCAAATTGTCTGCCGCTACGCTTTGTGCCGCGGAAACACAATCAGACGATGCAACCCACAACCACGTGTTTGTATTTGGAACGGGTAATATTGATTCTGTGTCGGGTGTCCTGACGGTATCTATCAAGAAAACAACACGGGATTGCAGACCCTTGCTGCCATGAACCGTCATCACCCTAACCCCCGCCGAAGAATCCATGTCGCGTTTAATTTCTGCACCGCCCGTAATAAACCATTTCAAGAAATGACGAAGCGTTCCAGGTTGCGTCCTTTCATATGCCAAACATATTGTTATAAATTCTTCCAATGGATCTATTATTTGATCGCCCAATGCTGCAATCATTTTTTTACGGTTGTCATTGTGATTTAGTATTTTTGTAAAAAATGAATATGGCGACATTTGTTGTGCCCAGTGAATAATGCGCACCAAATCATCATATACAGATTGATTATATTCACCCAGTGCGTCAAATGCTGTTATCGACTTGGCATTTTTTATAGCGCATAATTTGTATAAATCAGATTCAGAAAATCGATATAAAGGACCTTTTAAGACACAACACAAACGATAATCATCGGAATTATCAATACAGAACCTGACTAAATTTAATAAATCTGTAATGGCGGGAAAATTTGGCAAAACAATTCTGTCACTGCCTGCAACCGGAACGCCCAATCGTTTTAATTCATTAACCAACATGGGCGCCAGGGGGGCGCGTTTTTGAACCAATACCATTATTTCATTTGCAGTATATCCACCCGAATCAATCATTTGCTTAATACGATTGGCGATTGATGATATGTATTCGCGGACTGTTTCGTTTGTTCCCTGTTTAGAAACCAGCTTGTTAACCTCAACCACACCGGCGGATTCACGACGGGAAACCATGTGTTTATTGTTAATAAAACCACTGACTGTGCGAACATTTGGGGCATCAAAGAACGCGTCAACCGCATACAAAATTGATGATAGCGACCTAAAACTTTGACTTAATGGTATATCGTTTATCGTTCGCAGATTGTTTTGTATTTGATTCGATATAGATTCACGACTGGTTGCAAATGCATCTGGGTCTGCACCCATAAAACCATAGATAGATTGTTTTGTGTCGCCAACAACAAATAATGAACGCGAATTTTCAGTGTCGCCATCGGTAAAAAAGTCACCAGATAACAGACGCAACATATCCCACTGTAACGGACTGGTGTCCTGGGCCTCGTCCACTAAAATGTGTGACAGAGACACATCCAACTGTGACAATACATAACCCATATTTTTAGGGTCAGAAAACAATTTTCTGGTATACAAAATCAAATCTTCAAAATCCAAAACATTGTGTTCACGTTTAATCTGAATGTAATTTTTTGCAAATTCAGCAGATAAATCAAACAGTGCAACCGTATCATCAAATATTTTTTTATTAATGTTAAATTGATTTTGGGAATAAA
>JBKSNB010000038.1:0-1967 GCA_046882025.1 Alphaproteobacteria bacterium
GCCAAACAAATTCAACAGCAAAAAAAACGAAATGTAGATAATAATATCGCAATAATTAATCATAACATCCAATCACGCGGCAATATTGGAAACACAGGTCACACGCATACAGACGAAATAAACAGATTGGATGCGCTGCAAAATGATATTAATCAATTGCAAGACGATATTAACACATTGCAAAATGACATTGCTGGATTACAGGCTAGTCTGCCAGGTAGCCAATCACAAATAGATCAAAAAGAACAAGAGTTAGCGCAAAAGCAAAACGATTTACAAACCAAAGAACAAGAAAAAGAAAACAACTTTATGTCAGAAAAACGATCTTATGATGCATCTGTGACAAGGTACCGCGTTGCAAAAGAATTACAATCGCGTTTGCAGTCAAAAGCAGATAAAGACCAAAACGAAGCAACTGACTTACGTCCTTATTCGGCACCTAAAAACCCGATGGAAAATCTGGACATGTTGATTTATTTCTGGAATGTTGTAAATGGATACGAAGATATGAGTGTTGAATCTTATAACTTTTTCCGCAGCGTAAAAGATCAACGAAAGGAAGTGCACCTGGATTTAGATTTTGCACAAAGATTTGATGCTATGCGATCTCGGCTTGCTTAATTTCACAAAAAAACACACGCTTGTTGGCACGGAAAAATTTACAGCATATTTTCCGATTATTGTTGAAAAGTGTAAAAAATTTGCTACAATTCTCGCAGTTTTAAGAAAAAAAGGATAAAAAATATGTATATATTAGCATTAAATTGCGGTTCTTCTTCATTGAAGTACAAGGTTTTTGACGAAACAACATTGAACGCGATAGTTAGCGGAACGGTTGAAAAAATTGGCGCACAAGATTCTTTTGTGACACAAAAATATCCAGATGGCACAAAACAACGCAAAGACGTTTCTATGCAGAATCATAACGAAGCGTTGGGCGTTGTCCTGACATTATTGCGTGAAGCATCAATTGATATGAATGAAATTAGTGCGGTTGGTCACCGTGTTGTTATGGGGGGCGATAAATTTGCATCTTCGGTTGAGGTTACAGATGAAGTTGTCAAAACCCTGCGTGATTTGTCACCATTGGCGCCACTGCACAATCCAAGTGGTATTTTGGGAATTGTTACGGCGCAACAGTTGTTGCCAAACGCAAAGCAGATTGCCGTATTTGATACCGCGTTCCATCAGACAATGCCTGATTATGCGTATCGTTATGCGGTGCCAGATGCATGGTATCGTGATTTAGGCGTTCGTCGTTATGGTTTCCACGGGACATCACATTTATACGTATCTAAACGTGCAGCAGCAATGTTGAACAAACCTGCAGACAAGTGCAATTTGATTATCGCACACGTTGGTTCAGGTGCATCTATGACGGCAATACAAAATGGTCGCAGTGTTTATACAACAATGGGTATGACACCAAATGCAGGTCTGACCATGGGAACACGTACGGGCGCGATGGATCCAAACGCTGTTTTATATATTATGGATTCTTTGGGTATCACCAGCGATCAAATGGCAACATTTATGAACAAACAGTCTGGGTTGTTGGGGCTGACCCAGTGTTCAGCCGACCGCCGCGATGTTGAGGCGAAAAAAGACACAGATGACAAATGTCGTTTGGCGTTGGATGTTGAAATTCACACATTCAAAAAGCATTTAGGTGCATGTTTGGCGATATTGGGCGGAAATGTTGACGCATTGGTATTTACCGCGGGCGTTGGTGAAAACGACGATTGGTTACGTGGCAAATTCTGTGAAGGTATGGAAGGTTTGGGTCTGAAATTGGATCAGAAACTGAACAGCGAAGCATTGGCGCGCAAGGGCTATGACGACACAGTTATCAGCGCCCCTGACAGCAAAATCAAAATCATGATGATTCCAACCGATGAAGAATTGGTCATTGCAGAGGATGCACGTGCAATAAAACAAGGCACATACAATCCTGATCATCTGAAAAT
>JBKSNB010000039.1:0-2841 GCA_046882025.1 Alphaproteobacteria bacterium
AAAATTATAAAATTACTTTTGTTCGGCGTATTTGGCAATTTCATTCTTTAAACTGGGGTCTGCGGACATATTCGCAAATTCTGACGGATCTATCCATTTATAATCTGTGTGTTCATTCGACAACTTTACATCTCCCCCCAAATATGTTGCCAACAAAGTAATCCCTACGGTTTGCCTTTCTTTGGCAGGTGTCATAAAAGACCATAAAGACCAAGGTCTGAATTCAATTTCAACATCTAAACCGGTCTCTTCAAAAACTTCGCGTTTTATTCCATCAATGGTTTTTTCACCATATTCGATTTTACCACCAGGGATATCCCATAGCTCTGCAAATACATCTTCTTCACAACTGCGTTTTAAAACCAAAATTTTTCCGTCTTTTTGTATAATTGCTTTCAATGCAACCTTAAATTCCGCCATTTTGCTCTCCTGGGTGTTGTTCATACTGATATTATCGCATAAATTCCCAAAATCAAGGTGTTTATTGTTACATAAATATCGCATATACAAATGTATAACTGCAAATGTGTAACACGTGTATAACATTTTGTTTGTTTATTGGGGGTATTGTGGGGTAACAGGACACAGAATCGCGTGTAACATATTGCCGAAATTATGGCGGGTTCTCGCGGAAAATTTCAAGTTTGTAATGATGTGGGAAACTGCCTCTGTTCGATTTAACAGTCCGTTGTTCTACCGACTGAACTATGCCCGAATATCGAGTGTAATAGCACACTCAAAAAACGCGGAAGTCAAGGGATTTGTGCATTTTGTGTAAATTTTTTTGTGCCTCGCACAAATCTGCCATTTTTGGGAAAATTTGCTCTGGTGTAGACAATGTGTAAAACGGTATGGAAGTGGTAAAAATCTTGAACTGTTTACGAAAAACGTCTCTGTGTAACCATGTAAACTGTTTTTTGGGTTTAATTCACTATTAAACGCAAATATAAAAAATGGCACAAAATGTGCCTTTAAAAATACCAGTACGCAATAATTACATACTGGTATATAATCATTTACAATTAGAACTTGTATCTAAATTCTATTGAACCGTTCCAACCCGTTCTGCCGCCATCATGACGATTGATTTTAGCGCCCAAATAGAATGCATCGGTTACAGATTTATCAATACCAATTCCGTATTCAAAATAGTTCTTGGTGCTGATGTTTTGTAATGCGAAATCATTTGCTGTTATATCTGCACCATTATCCATTACGATAGCATATTTACCCTGAACAGAACCGATCCAACCATCAGTAATTACAGCAGAAAGTTTTAATCCTGGGTCAACTTCAAAGAAATTCAAATTATTCGTTGCAATTTTGACCCCAGATACAGATGTGTAATCTTGTGTGTTAACCAGAGTATATCCAGCATACATATTTGGTTGTAATGTCGCAGAATCGGTTATTGCGTAATCGTATCCTGCTTTAATTCCTGCTCCAAACCAACGTGTATTAAATCTGTCTGTGCCGTACATATTGTTTGCTTTGTTATTTAACAAACCACCATTGACGGTTGCAGTCAAGAATGCATCTCCCAATGTTAATGCAGAACTTAAACCGACATAGCCACCATCTTGGTCTGCATCATTCCCAGTATAGTGTTGTTTCCCGCCGATATAACCAGCATACGCACCAAATACAGCACCACAATCGCCGCATGTGATTTTATCTGTATTAAATCCAGCGGTCACAGTCATGGCCTTGGAATCAATGTTTTCAAAGTTGTTGAATTCCACATTATCATTTAATCCCATAACCTTGACCCATGCATTTGATGAGTTTGTTGTATCGCCACCAGAACGCCCTTGGGCATGAACAACATCGTCCATTTTATCCATAGCCAGCGTTGCAATCTGTGTTGTCATAGCAGCAGTTGTGTTTGCCACCACAGACGGCGCATAAAGGTATGGATGGGCACCAGTTCTTGTAAAACTGATCTTGCCATCATCATAGTCTGCATTATACATAAATACAGGCCCCGATAAACCTGTCAAATGTCCTGTAACATTTTCAGGTATGGTTTCTGTAAAGAGCAACAAAGAATCAGGTGCACCATCAGATAATATACGAATATCAGAAATGTTTATTGTGCCATTGCCACTGATTCCAGTTAACTTTATTGTATCTATTTCTTTGTTCACCAAATGTGCATCAATAGAAATATTCATATCGTTATCAAGAATTAAATCGCCTAAATTTGTCGTTGATATATTATTATCTGTCAATCCTAGCGAACCACCATTGGCTGTCGTGCTGGCAACATTTATTTCGCCAGACATATTAAGTGTTCCATCGTTTAAATATAGAGCGGCTGAATTTCCTTCTGCGTCTTGGATACTGCCGATAACAGTATTGGTGCCATTTGAATTTATTGTGCCACCATAAATATGTCCTTGGATAACAGAGTCAGAATTCATAGTAATTGTAGCAAAATTATTTGTGATTTCGTCAGAAACTATTGTACCGTTGTTCACAATATTAGCACCCATACGGCTTAAAAAACTATTTGATACTATATTGCCATTGTTTTCAAATTCATTAAACATTTCAATATAAATATTATTGTGTATGTTTGCGTTATTTATAACTGGATAATAATCAATAAAAACGATTCCACTTCCGTTAACATCAGATGTTAAAACACCGTCTGTCAACTCTAATGTACCATTATTAGTAATACCATTCTTGATGTTGAAACCACTTGCACTAGCAATCAAAAACGTATTTGGGTCCATTCCTAAAACTTCTGAAACAGTACCGATTTGTAAATTGTCTTGAGTGATGCCTGCATTTGCAATAACCGTACCACCATAGATGTTTGTCGTACCGGTTCCT
>JBKSNB010000040.1:0-3551 GCA_046882025.1 Alphaproteobacteria bacterium
ACTTTGAATCAGATGAAAATAGAACATCTGATGCGGCGCGGGCTCAGTTTTTTACTGATTGTGATTTGCGTAAAAAAATAGATTCTATGTTTGAATTGGTTACCTGGCGTGAATAGGTTTTTGTTCTTGGTGTATACGGACATTTTTCGTGTTATACTGTCCGTGTATTAAATGGAGGATAAAAATGTTTTTACGTGCCAAGATAGGTTTTACGATTTTTGCCTTATATGAAATAATCGTTGTTGTAATACTGCATTGTGAACGGATGTGTAACCCATTGTTGGGGGCGGCTGCATGCCAGGATTGGATGCGGTATTTTATCGCCGCGGTGATAATTCCAGTATTGGCGTTTTTGATATGGATGTGGGTTTCAGCGATAATCCATGCACGCAGACACCGTTTCCTGCATCGTGCACGTGGCGCAATAATGGATGTTGTTGGACATGTTCGCGAAAGTATAACCCGCAATGTTTCACGTGAAGATATTGAACGGTATATAACCGGTGCCGCGATTGCGGGGGTTAAAAATTATGCAAAACGGAACCCAAAATTTAAAAAGTTTTTGCAGGATATCATGGATGGTGAATTTGATTTGGGTTTTGATGATACCGAACCAAAAAAACGTAATAAAAAATAAAAAAGACCTTAGGTTTATATTTAAAAATACCGCCAGTCATTGGGGCGGTGTTTTTGCACTGCACGTTATTATGATATTGGTTTGTCGAAATATTTTCCTGGTGCGGTGTGCAGGGTGGTGGATTTGGTTACTGGAATTTTGATGATTGTCTGCATCCAATGTTTGTTCTTATGTTTTTTTTGGGGGGCAGGTTCTAGCGTATCAATTAAGTTTTCGTAAAGTGGTGTTCGGATTTGTCGATAACAGATATATTTTTTTTATTGCTTTTTGTGTATGTAAATGTTACTGGTGTATAATGAAATATAAAGGAAGCGAAATATGAAACGTTACAAAATAATCCGGAATTATGAATATCGTTTAAACCTGAATAACAGGTTGGGCAGTATTTGTTTCGATGTGCCATATTCTATAAATACGCCAACAAAATTTATTAAATGGATTGGACGGGAAATGAATGCTGATGTGTACGGATTGGATATTGAACTATACGATAATATTATAGATACAGTGAAGTCGACTGAAGTTTCGAAATCTGGCGGAATTCGTTTTTGCAGTTCTGCACAATGTAGAGCTATACAGAATCAGCCGGGGTTTGTTGCCCGGAATAAAGTTGATGGTATTTCGTTTTGGATCGCAGATAAGGTTCAACATGTCCCAGATATTCAATATGTGTTGCGTGCGCAGTACGACATAAAATCAAAATGGCCAAGGGAAAATGATAATTTTGCACCAGGTGATGTGTTTGTTATTGCTGGTGTTCGGTCTGATTTTGTTACGGGTTTACAAACGGGTGATAAATCGTCGGGGTATTGGCTGAAACACTTTAATGTGGCCAGGTTAGATCCAACAAAAGATATTTTGGTAAATCGTAAATTGTTACAAATTTGGCCAAATAATACAGGTAAAATGCCAAAACAATTAGTGAATCTGTTTAAGTCATATAACCAAAATGTGATTTAGACAAAAAACACCCGTTTGGGTGTTTTTTTATTCCGTTATGATTTCAATTGTTGTGATGGGTTGTTCCTTGACGGCATCCAATAAACGGTATTGATATGGAACCGTCGCAAAATCTATTTGTGTCATATCTATGTGGCGAATGTCGCGATTATACATTGTGTGATAATATATCTGCATATTGGTCAGGTCTGTTGCAATTGTCCACTGCGTCGCAGATGGCATATTGTTTGGTGCGCGATCAACGTTGAATTGCACGCCCAATGGCACATCAAAATTGTTTAGAATATGAAATGCCTGGGTGATTGCTTTGTCTGCGGTTTCTTGGGGCAGGGAATACGTTTCAAAAAATGCCGCACGAACAAAACGCGATGGTGGGGTAAAGTCGCCGGGCAGGCCCAAAAATCCGCTGCCCGCACCAAGCGGACGCAGGGTTACACCGTGCATGTCATGTGGTTCAACCGCGCCCGGAATTAAATTTATGTAATTATTCAAATTGGTCAGGTGCCATTGGTACCCCGGTGCATTGGTTATGACACCTAGTTCGCTGTCATAAAATTGTGGAACGCCATCAATAATTTCCATGACAACCTGGTTGCCGTTGCTGTCGGTGATTCGCCAATGGACAGTTTCTGCACGTGGGTCAAAATTTATTATGCGAATATTGCCAATGGCTGATTTAACTTCGTCTATGGTTGAAAATTGCGATAGTATCCATGGCACAACCTGAAAATCCGCCAGTGTTGTTGCGTCGTACTGCGAATCATAATTTACGTATTTGCCGTATTTAGGAAAATAGAACAGGGCGGCAGACAGCCCTGATTCGTTTGTCCCGTCAATTATGTATTCTGGTTCAACAACTGCGAGGCCAACATAGCCATATTTCGCGTTGAATTCCATGCCGTTAAATTCCCCGTTCGGCAATACAGATTTATTTTCGTGACCACGTGGAACAATGACATAAAAATTATCCATTTCTTCGCCAGACCAATCCATCGTTCGTGCAACGATTATCGCATCGTCTTGTGATTTTAGTGTGATGCCTGTGCATGCGTCTGAATTAGTTGTTGCGAATAAAATTGTTGCGATAATTATAAATGTTTTTGCTGATTTCATTGTGTAAATTCCTTTCGATTCGTGATGAATAATAATGTTTTTACACAGCATAAACCACAGGAACAAAGTCGGAAAATATAAACAGAATAAAAACTTCTTGCAATATTATTTTTGTATTCTATTATGCCATTTGTAGCAAAGGAGAAAAACAACATGTTTAAACAGACAAAAACTACCTTGAAAGAATTGAGTGCACAATATCGTTCGGTTTTGAAAAAATGTGCATATTTGAATGCAATTGCTATCGCGGGAATGACATTTGGGGCAAACGCTGATTACACCCCATGGAAAAACTCTGCTATTAATTGGAATGGAGAGAGTTTATTGGGTGTGGAGCCAACCGAAAAAATTACATATACTCAAAAGGATGGCAAAATTAATATCGCGGTATCTGAATGGAAAAATTCAACCTATGGAGCTTTTGTAAATATGACCTCCTCAGGTAATACGGCCGTAGTAGCCAGCGCTCCGACAACTATTGATAATAGTTCATTCAAAGAAAATACATCCACAAATGCAGGTGGTGCTTTGACTTTATGGCATGAAACAACAACAGAATCTAATAATGACTACATTAGCAATTCAGTCTTTGAAAATAACTCGGCCACAAGAAAGGGTGGGGCGATTGCTTTGATGCCTAATCATAGCGAAAGTTTTAAAGGCAGTACAACTCTTGAGAATGTGAAATTCAATACAAACTCAAGTGATGATAAGGGTGGAGCAATTCTTGCTGAACATAACAATGTAACTATCAAGGGTAATTCTGAATTTACAGAAAATTCAGCGTTAAAAGGTGGTGCTATTTTTAATGATGGTGCAACTGACAAAGCCGGTAACCCAG
>JBKSNB010000041.1:0-1986 GCA_046882025.1 Alphaproteobacteria bacterium
TTTTGCACCGGTAAATATTCCTTGATTTGCAAAATCAAAAAATGGCGGTTTTTTGGGAAAAACGCATTTTTGGGTTTAGGAAAAAAAGTAAAAAAAGTGGTTGACTTTAAACCAAGGTTTTTTTTGCACCATATAAGCATGAAAAAGTTTTTGATTTTTGTGGATTTTTATGATATAATTCATGCATTGCACGTGGCGTTTTGTCGCGTGCTTTTTTGTTTAATTTTTAACTAAAGGGGAAAATAATGATTTATGGATACTGCCGCGTTTCAACTGCACATCAAAACGAAGAAAACCAACGTTTCGTTATTGAACAATTTGCGCGCGCAAATAATATTTCAATCGATTCTTGGTTACAGGAAAAAATTTCCAGCAGTAAAAAATTGTCTGAACGTAAATTAGGTGAATTGTTAAAAAAACTGCAGTCAGGTGATATTTTGATTACAACTGAAATTTCACGCCTGGGGCGCAGTTTGCTGGAAGTGATGGGGATATTGCAAACGTGTCTGGAAAGAAATTGTCAGGTTTGGACATTAAAGGAAAATTTTCGCCTGGGTGCAGATATTCAATCCAAGGTTTTGGCATTCGCATTCAGTTTGACCGCCGAATTGTCTAAAACCCTGTTACAGGAACGTGTGCGTGAAAGTTTGGCACGAATGAAGGCGTCAGGTAAAAAATTGGGGCGACCACTGGGCGCACGGTCAAAAAGTTTGAAACTAAGCAGGAATAGAACCAAAATTGCCGATCTGATATCCCAAGGTGTCAGCAAGAACCAAATATGCAGAATAATGAAAGTTGATAAACGAACCCTGTATGCGTTCATTAATGCCGATCCGGTTGAGTAAATATATTTGCTTTTTGGGATATTCAACGGTATAATATAAACAACAAGGTGCTGAAATGACAACAATAACCCGTAATGATTTTGCATCCAGATTGCGTGACCAATTTGGTCTGACGATGGCTGATGCATACAAATTGGTTGATATCGTATTTAATGAGATAACGGAATCTTTGTTGCGGGATGAAGAAGTGAAGTTTGCCGGTCTGGGTACTTTCAAAATTTTAACAAAATCTGCACGATTGGGTCGGAATCCTAAGACAGGGGTGCCGGCATTAATTTCTGCACGTCGTGTGGCGGCATTTCGACCGTCTGCAGAATTCAGGAAACGTGTTGCAGAAAATTAATAAAAAGGATTAAATCATGCCAACGAAAAAAGAAAAATTCAAACAGTCGACTATATTTGATCAAATGCGTTTTAATGCCCAGGATAAGGTGGATGTTGCGCAACGTGAACATGATGCAGAGGTTAAGGCATTTAATGAATGTGACGATTACACCAGTAAACGTGAATATGCCGCAGATGTCAAAGAAGCACAAGAAAAATTAGACGATGCGCGCGCACATTATTCCCGCATTGTTGATGAAATAAAAGAATTTGAAAAATAAAAAAAACGCCAATTTGGCGTTTTTTTATTACCATATCTTTACTCTGTTTTCAGGGGCAACGTATAATTTGTTTTGTGGTGTAATGCCGAACGCATCGTACCATCCGTCAATATGGGGCAGTATACCATTAACACGCCAACGTGATAACGAATGTGGATCTGTCTTGGTTCGGCGCAGAATTTCATCCTCACGAATGTTTCCTGCCTCTGTCATAGCATATGCGATAAAGAAACGCATGTCTGGGGTCAGACCTGAAACTGTTTCTGATTTTTCGCCGAACGTTTTGTATGCGGTATATGCAACCGTAACACCGCCATAATCCGCCAAATTTTCACCCAACGTAAATTCGCCGTTTGCGTGTGTGTCAGGTGCAACCAATATATTGTTAAAGAAATCACGCATTACATTTGCACGTTTTGTAAATGCGTCTGCATCAGATTTTGTCCACCAATCCTGCATGTTTCCATCTTTGTCAAATTGACGCCCCTGGTCATCAAAACCATGTGTCATTTCATGCCCAATGACTGAACCAATCG
>JBKSNB010000042.1:0-13277 GCA_046882025.1 Alphaproteobacteria bacterium
GTTGCATGAACAATATGCCCCTGTAATTTACCGTTATTTCGTTCCATTAGTGCGTTATCTGTTATTATTTTTGCACCTGTTTTATTAGATACGATTTTGGCTGTTTCTAATGCACGCGACAGCGGTGAAGAATATATTGCCTGAATTGATTTATTGGACATTTTATCCGCTAGTTCATTCGCTTGATTTATACCTATTTTATTTAATTGGATATCTAATTGTCCCATAACACGTTTTTCAGCATTATAATCTGTTTGTCCATGTCTAAAAATATAAATTGTTTTTTCGGTCATAATTGTATTCTTTTTCAAGTTATTGTATCATACATTGTTCGAAAGTGGTAGGAAAATAGTGTGTGATAGTGTGCGGTTCAATAACTGATTTACAAAAATATTGTCATCTTGTCCGGAAATTGAAAATAATTATTTTTGATTGTTGCAATATGATAATTTATGTTTCTGCCATGCAATTTGATTAATTCTAAAATCATAAAAGTCGTGTAATTGTTTTATCCAATTTTCTTTTTCTTGGTTGGTTAAATAATGTGGAATATAAGATTTCATAAAATCTTGTTCTATTTGTTGTAACTGTTCATTATTTACTTGCGTTTCCATCGGTGGCAATTTTTTATCAGTTCTAATGACGTTATTCTGTCTAAACACAATGTAAGAATTGTCACCGCCACATTCTGTAAAATTTTTATATACGAAACCATCTATGCACACAGATTCAAAAAAACGAATCATGCGTTGCAAAAATAGATTTTCTTTATTTGGTATAGTATATAGAGATTCATAGGAAATTTCTTGTTGCGTTTTAATGTCGTCAATAGATTGTGAAATGAAATCATAATTATATGGCAGTTTTTGTGCTGCTGCAGATTTACATTTTTTCTTGATGTCGTCCCACTTATGTAAATTGTCTATATCTTCGATAATGGTTTTGTCCAGCAAAAAGGCCAAAATAATTGCCTGCCAATCTTCAATATAATGATTGTTTAAGTCAGGTATTTCAAAATAATTTCCATTTTTGAAATGTGCAGATATTATTTTGGGTTTGTTTATGTCTATGTTTTTATCGCGTTTCCATTTACCTTCGTTTAATTCTGTTTTGGCGGTTGCTTCTGTACCAAAGTGTGATAATGGAAAAAAATAGTCAAAATCATAATACGTACCATGAAAACCCGTTATAGGTTTACCAAATTTATCACATAAAACATTTTCTTTATCTGTCATACTTATGATTATACCATAAAAAGTTCGAAAGTGGTAGGGAATTTGCAGGGGAAATGGATTTCGCTCGCACGGCACATGTCGTGCCGGCTACGCGGTAACCGTAACGATTTGATTGCGTTTCACTTATCAAATCTACTTGTTGTGAACCGGCAACTGCGTTGCGGGTTACAAACCATGAACCACAATAAATTTTAAATAAAAAACGACCAAAATGGCCGTTTTTTATTTGAAATTGGTTGCGGGGAATGGATTTGAACCACTGACCTTCAGGTTATGAGCCTGACGAGCTACCGGGCTGCTCTACCCCGCGATAGTGTGCTGTAATTTTATACTAATATATTGAATAGTCAAGGTTTTTTCGCATGTTTTAACCAATTCCTTGAAATTCCTTTATTTTCTTGGTATTATACCGGGTAAGGTAGTTTTATTATGAAATTAAAACAAATGTGGAAAAATTTTTGGCGCTGGTTTATGGGGTTGGATATTGTTCAGTGGCCTGTGGCAATCATTTTTGCATTTTTGATATGGTTTGTTTATGTCACATGTTGCACACATGTCCAGAACAAGCAGGTTTTGAATAAATTTGCAAAAAAGGGTGCAATTGTTGTTCTGTGGCACGGGCGGTCAATGATGCTGGCACCGGTTATGGCAATGTATCATATGCGGACCTGTTCGTTGGTTAGCAAGAACAAAGATGGGCGCATGATGGGCAAAATACTGAAATTATTTGGCGCAACCAAGACAATACGCGGAACGCATTTTGATGGTGGGGTGTCTGCACTGCGCCAGGGGGTGCGTTTGTTGCGCCAGGATAATCGTTCAATTGTTATGTGTCCTGATGGCCCATCGGGACCGTCTATGCGGGTCAAAGATGGTTTGCTATATTATGCAAAGATTAGTGGTGCGCCAATTATACCCGTGTGTTTTACATGTTCACGGCCCTGGTTCCAAAAACGCTGGGATAGGTATTTGGTTGCGCTGCCGTTTTCAAAAATAATTGTTAATGTTGGTAAACCGATTTATGTGCCTGCAAAAATGTCTGATGAAGAATTTGCAGAGCAGAAGCGTGCCATAGATAATATTATGATTAAGCAGTTGCGTAATTTAGATGCAATGTTTAACCTGTTTAAGGTCGAAGAAAACCTGAATTCTGATGAATTTAAGGCAAATTTGCGAAAACAACGTATGATGAAAAAAGATTAATTATGAAAACACCACATTGGTTTTTGCGTAAAACACCGCTGGCTTTTGTTTTGTGGCCTGCGTCAATGATTTATTATGGTGTTTATAAAATAGGTTTCGGTATCAGAAAGCGCAATGCCTATGATGCAAAACGACCGATTATTTGCATTGGTAATATTTTGGCAGGTGGGGTCGGCAAAACGCCGATTGTGCGCGAAATAGCGAAGTATTTTAATGCACCGGTGGTTATGCGTGGATATAAGCAGGATATTAAATCTGGGCGTTGCAGTGATGAAGCGGTAATGTTGGCTAGTAGTGGTATTCAGGTTCATACAGGCGACAGAAAAAGTAATATAATGTTATTAGACAGGCAATCTGACAAAACACCAATCGTTATGGACGATGGATTTCAAAATCCATCTATTAAAAAAGATATTTCAATGGTGGTTTTTGATGAATCTATTGGGTTGGGTAACGGTTTTTTGTTGCCGGCGGGTCCCCTGCGCGAGGGGCGGGGCGCGTTACTGCGTGCGGATGCGTTTATTGTTATTCAGTCAGGTGCGCCAAAAAAAACGCGGTTAGAATTACCCGTTGGAAAACCTATATTTTATGTAAAACCAAAAACGGTTAGTCCGTATTCTGGAAATCAGCGTGTTGTTGCATTTGCTGGAATTGGATATCCTAAAAAATTTTTCAGAAATTTAAAGAATGTTGTCGCAACTAAATCTTTTCCAGATCACTATCAATATACCGATGATGATTTGCAAAAGTTGATAAAATTAGCAGAAAAAAAGAAAGCAAAGTTAATCACAACGGAAAAAGATTGGGTCAGATTATCGCCTGAATATCAAGAAAAAATAAAATTCGCATCACTGGAATTATCTATTGATAAAGAATTGTTTGCGTGGTTAAAGGATAAATTAAAATGACAACTTTTAAGAAAGAAATTAAAATTTCTGGGGTTGGTATTCATAGTGGATTGCCGGTGAATATGCTGATAAAACCGTCAGGTGAGGCGGGGATAATTTTTTACAGAACGGATTTAGATTCTAAACCAATTTTGGCGCGTTTTTGTAATGTTGGTGAAACAAAAATGCGTAATACGACAATTGGTGATTTGTCTGGGGCGCATGTTCAAACAATTGAACATTTGATGGCGGCGTTGTTTATGGTTGGTGTGGATAGCGCGATTATAGAAATAGATGGGCCAGAAACACCAATCTTGGACGGCAGTGCATTTGAGTTTTACAAGGCATTTGTGGACGCTGGGGTGACGGGCGGAAAATTAAAACGTATTGTTGTTAAACGTGAAGTAATTGCAAAATCATCAGAAATAAAAGTAAATGTATTTATTCGATTAAAATATTGGATTTTGAATAAAATTGCGGGACGCAAAACATCAGGGTTTGTTAAATTGTCACCAAATAATAATAAGGGGCTGAATATATGTGCAACATTGGTGTATCCTGAAAAAATAATTGGGAATCAAAGTTTTCCTTATTGTTATAATGGGACAAAAAAATCAATAGATGTATTCGTTAATGATATTGCACGTGCGCGCACGTTTGGTAAGTATTCTGAATGGGAATACCTTAAAAAACATGGTATGGGGCGCGGGGCAAACGAAAATAATGTTATTGCGTTGAATGATGCGGGTGATGGGACACTGAATAAACTGATTTGGAAAGATGAATTTGTTAGGCATAAAATAATAGACGCAATTGGTGATATGTTCACAAGTGGTGGTTTTATTAACGCCGACCTTACGTCATATAAGGGCAGTCACGCGTTGAATAATTTAGTGTTAAAAAAGTTATTCAGCAATCCGGAAAATTATGATATAATATAGGCAAACTGATTTAGAGGGACAGCATGAAAAAATTTATTTTTTTATTTTTAGGACTAAGTGCGTGTAGTGGTCTGGTTAAAAATGAAAACGGCAGTGAATATTTAAAACAGTTGGATGCTGAACCTGTTGGGTGTGTGTATTTGTATAAAATTGAATCAGAAACATCGGTTTATGATGCGGATGATGCGCGTCGGTATATGGAAAATTCTATTGTGGACAAGGCGCGTGGTGGGAACGCATATTGGATAACCAGCCAGAGAACAAAACCAAATGAATGGGTTTTCTTTGGTCCGGAACGTTCGTTTATTATTACGGCAAATGTTTATAATTGTCCGTTCAATATGAATGTTGATATTAATGCACGTAACGCCATGGAAAATTGTATTGTTGATGAAAATGGTCGTGTTGTAGTTTGCAGATAATATTGTTTTATTCATAGGAATTTTTATTCACTAATTTTTTTGATATATATGTCATTCTGTATTTGATTAGTTTTATGCTTTTGTGTTATAATTGATTAAACGAGAGAGAAGTTGGCAACCAAAATTATACATATTAACAAGAAAAAATATGCGATTGGACTGTTTTGGCAGCCCGTGGCATCTGGATTTTCTGGACGTAATTATGCCAGAAGTTTGTCGCGCAGTGTTGATAAAAAACTGAACCTGTATACAGAAGCACGTGCCATGGTTGGTATGGGCAGTTATAGTTATGGACAATATGGTGGAATGCCGGTTGCTGCCGCAGAGGTTATGAACGGTCTGTCTGAATATTCGTCTTTCTTGGCGGCGTTTGATGTTGATTCTGGGTTTTATTTGGTTGCCGTTCGTAATGGGGTTATATTGGTTGATAAATTCTTTACCAATAAAGATGAAGCTAGGGCAGAGTATGAAAAATTATCTGAATTGCCAGATTGGTCTGCGTTTATTGCACCAGAGAAATGGTCCGTGCCGCGTGCGGTCGAACGTAAGATAAGCAAGGTTGTTTCCCAAAATCCGCGTATATTGTTGCGTGCAGTTAGTCGTCTGCGCGCGGGTTTGTGGCCATTGATTGCGTTGTTGGTGTTTTTGTGTTTTGTGTTTTTGTTCTTTCGTGAACCGTTGCGTCAAATGAATAAAACACCAAATTTGGATCCTGAATTGGTCGCGGAATATAAACGCCAGATAGAAGAAAAAAATAAAGAATTAGATAAGCAATTTGATATACAAAAAACAGAAATAAAACCGTTGGTGTTGCCGTATGATAATTTGCCAGACCCAGTATTACGGGCACAGCAATGCTATCAAGCGATGGGATTTTTGATGCAGCCGATAACAGGTTGGAATCAGCGTAGTGTTGAATGTAATGAACAATATGCTGTCGCACAGATTAAACGCGATTATGGAACGTTGGGTGATTTCTATATGTTGGCGTCAGAGGTTATGCCACATGCGTTTGTTTCAGAAACAGATGAAAATAATTTGGTTGTTAGTGCAAAGTTGCCTGATGTCCCACTTGTTGCGTCCCAAGATGAGAGAGATGCGGAAAGTGTTGTGCGTGATATTACAACGATTTTTCAAATGTCAAATATTCCGGTTGATACAGATATTGTTGTCGATACCATTACAAACGGTGTTGATACGGTGCGATTGAATGTTGTCGAAATTGCGGCACAATCTAAATTGGTGCCAATGCAGTTTATGCAAATATTTCAAGATTTCGGTGGTGTATATATGACAAAATGCACCTGGAATGCGGTTAACAGAACGTGGAACTATGAGGTGATAATCTATGCAAAATAAAAAAACATTATTATGTAAATTGTTTGGTTTGATGTCGATATTGGTATTCGGCATGTCGCCGCTGTATGCCCAAGATGATATGTCCAATTTGGAAATGTTGTCGGCGGAAAGTGTTTCAGATTATGATGTCGCAGGTTCTGTGTTTGAACAGATAACAACATTGGAACAAGAAAAGGTTTTAATGCAACTTGAAAAAGAACGTGCACAACTGGATTTGGAACTGGATAAATTGGCGGCAGAAAAAATAAAGTTAAGTATGGAAATTGATACGTTGTCTGGTCGCGCAGAACAGCAACAACAGGAATTTGATAATGCACGCGCCCGTTTAGAAGCAGAGGCGGAAAAAATAGAACGCGAACGTGAAAATTTGTCTAATCAGATTGTGGAAACAAAAACCAGTTATTCTGGGGTCAGTGTGAATACGGTGCAAACAGATGATGAAAAAGAAAATATATCAGATATGTATAAGTTGGTTAATGTTCTGGGGGCGGGCAGTCAATTACAGGCAACATTAGCAGATTTGGCAACAGGTCAAAACAAACGTGTTAGTGTTGGTAAGACAATAAATGGTTTTGTTGTTAAATCTATATCATTGGATGATGGTGTTGTGTTTTCAAAAGATGGAAAAACACAAACGTTAAATATCGCAAACAGATAGTGGTTTAATAATGAATGAAAATAATGATGTTTTATATAATGATTTTGCAGGGTTAAAACCGTCTGTGCCATCGTCGATGGAAAATGCAGATGCCAAGGATATTGTTGATTATTTGTATTCTAATGGTAATCGGTTGTTAACCGCAACGGGCGCCAAGACAGAATTACCCAAAGATACACAGAGTTTGATTGCGTATTTTTCAGGTGGTGAAATTATTATTTCGCGCACACACAGGTTTGATGGGCGGGTACTGGCATTCCTAGATTTATTAAAACGTCGCAATTGGCCAATGCGTGAACCGTTTTATTCTGATTTGGGTTTGGTGTCGTTAATTTATAAAACATATGAATTGCGCATGGGTGGTGTTACCAAGGGAAATCTGGATTATGATAACCAGATGCAGAAAGATTTTGTTGATATTATTGCGCGTGCGGCATCACAAAAGGTTTCTGATATTCATATAGAGGTTGCAGATCAAACAACAATTTATTTTCGTATAGATGGCAGTATGCAACCGGTATTGGAATATAATTCTGCATGGGGTGAATCTTTTGTTCGGGCGGCATTTGCATCGTCTGATATTTCAAATACTAATTATGCCCAGAATGAATACCAATCTGCCCAGAAAGATGGTCGGACACCATTACGCGGAACCAAGGATTTATATTTACCTGCGGGGGTGTTAAGTATTCGTATGCAATTTAATCCGATTGCGTTTGGATCACGTTATGTCGTTATGCGTTTGTTATACGATAACCCAACCGAAGGTATTAAGACAGAGCAAGAATTTGGTAAATATGAACAATCACTGTTGATGCAGTTGCGGTCGTATCCAACTGGTTTGGTTATTGTTGCAGGTCCAACCAGTTCTGGTAAATCAACAACGTTGGTTCGCAATATGTCTATGATGTTAAAAGAACGCAATTATGAAATAAATATGATTACGGTTGAAGACCCGGTGGAACAAAAAATATTTGGTGCACACCAGATTCCTGTGACAAATGCAACCAATGAAGAATTACGTGATGATAAATATACCGAAGCGTTGGCGGCGGCATTGCGCAGTGACCCAGATACGTTGATGGTTGGCGAAATAAGAACGTTGGCTGCCGCACAGTTGACGGTGCGTGGCGCATTGTCGGGCCATAATGTTTGGACAACACTGCATGCAAATTCGGCGATGGCGGCGTTGACGCGTTTGTTGGATATGGGTGTTGAAGGTTTTAAGTTAAAAGAAGAAACATTGATGCGCGGTTTGGTTTCAATGCGTTTGTTCAAAAAAGTGTGTCCGTATTGTCGTGAACCATTATCTAAACATCCTGAACACCCGGCGTATAAACGTGTGTTGGACGCATTTGGCAAAATAGGTTTGAAACAGGTTTATATTCGTGGTGCGGGATGCAAGGAATGTAATGGAACAGGGACGCTGGGTCGTATCAAGGCGGGTGAAATTATTATTACCAACAGTGAATTTTTGCGATTTGCATTGGCAGGTAATACAGATGGCGCAGTAAAATATTGGTTAGAGGAAATGGACGGACGCACATTAAAAGAATCTGCAACAGAATTGATGTTAAAGGGTATTATTGGCGTTGATGAATTGGAACGCTGGGTCGGTTTATTGGATAGGCCAGGGGTTTATTGATGGATAATCTGGAAATTTTATATGCCAAGATGATGTTCAAATTAAACACGTCACGCCGTATGGCGATGGCGCGTAAGTTGGCGTCGCTGTTGCGTAATAATTTTTCATTAATGGATGCATTAAATCGTCTGGAACGTATAGAATCATATAATGGAACACGTCCAAATGAACCGTATGCAATTGCAATGCGTCAATGGCAACAGAACTTAGAGCAGGGTATGAGTTTTTCTGATGCAACGCGCGGTTGGTTGCCACCAGAAGAAACGTTGTTGGTGACATCTGCAGATATTGCAAATTTGGTCGTTGCGCTGGAAAGTATAGATCGGGTGGTTGATGGTGTGGAACGTATAAAGCGTGCAATGCGTAATGCGGTTACGTATCCATTGTTTTTGCTGGCACTGACATTTTTAATTATTGTTATGGTTGGTTTGTATTTGGTTCCGCCATTGGTTGATGTTGTAGGAACTGATGTTCAATGGACGGGTTTGGCAAAATCGTTATTGGTTGTTTCAGATTTTTCAATTGCATATTGGCCATGGGTTGTTGGAATATTTGTTGTTGTGATTGCTTTAATCTGGTTCAGTTTATCAAATTGGACGGGTTGGTTGCGATACAGGTTTGATAAATTGCCACCATGGAATATATATAAATTACATACATCTGTTGGTTGGTTAATGTCTTTGTCGGCGATGGTGGCGGCGGGGGTGACGGTGCCTGATGCGATGCGAATGCTCGCAGATAATGCAAATAGATATTTGAAAACAATTTTAGAATCAGCCCTGCGGTTTATTGCCAACGGTGATAATTTAGGGGTTGCGCTGGCAAATACAGGAACCGATTTTCCAAATCAAGATATCATTGGGGATTTGACCATTTATTCGGAAATGACAGATTTTAGCAGAAATGTTGGTAAACTGGCATCCGATTATCAAAGCGAATCTGTGCGTAAGATGGAGGCAATATCCAGTGCACTGAACAGTGTTGGCATCTTGTTAGTGTCCGGAATTATCGCATGGGTGGTGCTGGCCACATTCCAGATGCAAGACCAGATTACAATGTTGTTGTCTTAAAAAACACTATACCATAAATGGCAAGTTTTCGAGCGTTCCTTCGGTTAAACGAACATTCACATCAATCAGCATGAATATAGAATCTGGGGACAGGTCGGTTTTATCGGGAAACATATCTGTGGCCAGCAGGTGTGACGTGTTAACTGTTAGTTTTGTTACCAAATGATCGTCATCCAACAATGTGTAGATTGGCCCCCCGTCGCGTGGTGTGTTTTGCCCGATTTCGTGTTCATTTTGTGGGCAACGCAGTCCGTCCATAATTGTTTTTACACGATTATCAATGTCTGAATGTGCAACCCCAACGATTTCAGGGTGCATTAATAAAATGTCTAGTTCGGCAATCATTTTTAAATTTGGTGTTATTATTGGGTTCCAATCCATGCCGCCGATATGGCGCGTTGTAATTGGACCCTTAACTGCATCGGGAACCATATATTTTTTCAGGTTGTCCCATGGTTGGTGTTCCAACAGGCGTTTTAATTGCGGATGAAATTGCATACGAATGTCAGATATGTGTTGGGCGCGTTTTTTGGGGTTTACAAAAATATCGCCAAAATACAATAACTTAAATTTCATGTTATATCCCTTTGTTATATTCGTCTAAGAAAATTTGTGTTCCAAGTGGGTGGATTTGGAAAGAATCAGGACGATGAGACGCCTTGTTTTGCATCACAACGGCGGGTTGCGACGGGTATTCTGACCTGGGGACGCGTTTGTGTCCCCTATATAAATGTGCGGCAATTTCTAGTGCTTTTTTTGGATCTAAGTTATATTTTTTTGCAAATTGATTTACGGTCAATATGTCAGATTTTGTAAATGTTGTGCTAACCATTTTTTCCCTTTTTTCTTACCTTTTTCCTTGAAAATTATATCATAAATTGCTATGTTTTGCATAGCAAAAAAGAAAGGATTTTATACTATGGCAGTGACTAATGAATATACAGGTGATTCAATTAAGGTTCTAAAAGGGTTAGAGGCGGTAAAAAAGCGTCCCGGAATGTATATTGGGGATGTTGGTGAATGCGGCGATGGTTTGCATCATATGATTTATGAGGTTGTTAATAATTCTATTGATGAAGCGATGGCCGGGTTCGCGGATACGGTGTATGTTTCCCTGAATCCTGATGGCAGTGTGACAATTCGTGATAATGGACGTGGTATGCCGTTTGATATTAACCACGAAACAGGGCGCAGTGGTTTGGAATTGATTATGTGTGAACTGCATGCCGGCGGAAAATTTGATAATGAAACAAATGGCGCGTACAAGGTGTCTGGCGGTTTACACGGGGTTGGGGTGTCGGTCGTAAATGCGTTGTCAACATGGCTGGAAGTGCGGGTTTGGCGCGGTGATAAAGAGGCGTTTATGGCGTTCGCCGATGGTGTGCCGACCGCAGATTTGAAAATTACAGAAAACAAAACAAACCACGAACATGGAACAGAGGTTACGTTCCTGCCGTCGCCAAATACGTTTACGGGCACCAAATTTAATTTTGATACGTTGGAAGTTTGGTTGCGTGAACAATCGTATCTGAATGCAAATGTTAAAATTATACTGGATGATTTGCGTGGCGCAGAAACCGTCCATCGTGAATTTCATTCGGCGGATGGTCTGAAAGGGTTTGCAACATATTTGGATAAATCTAAGGAATTGTTGAATCAGGATCCTATACAAATAATAAAGCAAATTGATGATACGTATATTGAGGTTGTTTTGCAGTGGACAACCGCGTATTCTGAAACGTCATTATGCTTTACAAATAATATCCCAAACCGTGATGGTGGAACGCACTTGGCGGGATTCCGTGCAGGTCTGACGCGTGCAATTAATAAATATATTGGTGAAAAGTATAACAAGAAAGACGTCAATTTTTCAGGTGAAGATTTCCGCGAAGGTTTAACAAGTATTATCAGTGTGAAAATCCCAGATCCTAAATTCGGATCCCAGACCAAAGATAAATTGGTGTCGTCTGAAATCAGAACGCCGGTTGAAAATACGGTGTCTGAGATATTGTATGAATATCTGGATGAAAACCCAGTAATTGCGAAGTTAATTATTGAAAAAATTATAGAGGCTGCAACCGCGCGTGAGGCGGCACGCAAGGCGCGTGAATTGTCGCGCAAGAAAACGGGACCTGAATTGGGTGGCCTGCCGGGAAAATTGGCAAATTGTTCAGAACGTGATCCGGCAAAATGTGAACTGTTTATTGTTGAGGGGGATTCGGCTGGCGGTACCGCAAAGCAGGGACGTGACAGAAAGACCCAGGCGATTTTGCCGTTGCGTGGTAAAATTTTGAATGTTGAACGTGTGCGTTTTGATAAAATGTTATCGTCTGATACAATCGGTGCGTTGATTACCACAATGGGAACGGGTATCGGTAAAGATGAATTTGATATTGAAAAAATGCGTTATCATAAAATTATAATTATGACCGATGCTGATGTCGACGGACAACATATTCAAACATTGTTAATGACGTTCTTTTTCCGTCATATGCCAGAAGCAATTCAACGCGGATATATCTATGTCGCAAAACCACCGCTTTATGGGGTAACACGTGGAAAACAACAATTGTATTTGCAAAACGACCAGGAAATGGACGATTATTTGCTGGATCAATTGGCAGGCGATGGTTTGATTCAAACGTTTGATGGGGCGCAGATTTCAGGTGCTGATTTGAAACGTTTGTTATCACGCGTATTGGTTATGCGTAACACTTTGCAGGCATTGAACCATATTGTGCCGCTGCGCTTTATTGAAGCGTTGGCATTAAACAAGGTCTTTGATGTTGAGACAGATGAAAATATGGCGGCGGCGGCAAAGATGTTGGATGCCGAAGAATTAGAATTTGAACGTGGATGGAAAGTGTTCGCAAATGAAGGAGGAATTGTTGTGACGCGTACACTGCGCAGTGTGACCGAAGAACATTTCTTGCCACGTGAAAAAATTAATTCACCGGAAATTCGTGCATGGCTGCGTATGGACGGTCGGGAAGAATTAATGGAAATGTTTTCAAAACCTGCAACGCTGAGTGTTAAGTCAAAGTCGCAGAAAATTTGGGGCGCAATGAATTTATTGGATACTGCGTTTGAATATGCCAAGAATGGTTTGAAAATTCAACGGTATAAGGGTTTGGGCGAAATGAACGCTGAACAATTGTGGGAAACAACAATGGATCCAAATAACCGTTCGTTGTTCCAGGTCACAATAAATGATGCCGCCAAAGCAGACGAAGTTGTTTCAATGCTGATGGGCGATGTTGTTGAACCACGTCGTGACTTTATTGTTGAAAACGCGTTGTCGGCAAATCTGGACGTTTAGTAAAAAAAGAAATATGATATGAGTGAATATAAGATAAATGAGTTTGGTGAAATTATTCGTGAAGGTGATTTTGCCGAACGTCAAAAATCAGATGAAGAGGTTTTAATGGCTGAATATTCTAATTTGGAATATTTGGTGTTGAACAATCATGGACATCCAACAACAGATCCAGAAATAATTGCGCGTTATCATGAATTGAAACGTCAGTTGGGATTGGATAATCAATCAGATGTTTTTGTCGAAGCAGCGAAAAAAATAAAATCTAGGGCAAAGGCAAATTCTGTTTTAACGGATGCGATTAAACGGTTTAATCAGAATCATGGATAGTTTGTTTACAAAAGATTGGTTTGAAAATCTGGATAAAACTTTGCGCAAAATGGGAGCTGATTCAGATGCGCAAAGTTTTGATGAAATCAGACATAATCTTTTGCAACGGCATATCTGCAATCCAGATGAATTTGCAAGTAATTGTATCTATGTAATTTTAGCAGGTGGTTTTTCACAGAAAACCGCAAAAAAAATTTATGAAAAAATTATG
>JBKSNB010000043.1:0-19836 GCA_046882025.1 Alphaproteobacteria bacterium
GAATGTGCGCATACGTTTTTTACCTTCTTTTTGTTTTTCCAACAATTTCCGTTTACGTGTGATGTCACCGCCATAGCATTTTGCCGTAACGTCCTTACGATATGCAGCAATTGTTTCACGCGCAATAATTTTACCACCAATTGCGGCCTGCAACGGAATTTTAAATTGATGTCTTGGTATCAAATCTTTTAACCGTTCAACGATTTGACGACCACGTGCCTCTGCCACATCACGGTGACAAATAAACGATAGTGGTTCAACATTTTCTTCATTGACCAGTATTGATACCTTGACTAAGTTAGATGTTTCATACCCACACACAGAATAATCAAACGACGCGTATCCCGAAGATATAGATTTAACCCTGTCATAGAAATCGAAAACGATTTCCGCCAATGGCAAACGATACGTCAACACTGCGCGATTTCCGACATACGAAATATTTTCCTGAATTCCGCGACGCGCCGAACACAATTCCATAATACCGCCCATATATTTATCAGGCATCATAATTGTTGCACGCACCCATGGTTCCTGAATAAAATCAATACGTGTTGCATCGGGCATATCCGCAGGATTTTCCAAATCAACGACATCGCCACCATGCAGATGAATTTTATACAGCACACTCGGCACAGTATTAATCAGGTTCAAATTAAATTCGCGCGACAGACGTTCACTGATAATTTCCATATGCAGCAACCCCAAAAATCCGCACCGCAAACCAAACCCCAACGCAGATGATTTTTCAGTTGTGAACATAAACGATGCATCATTCAGCGCTAATTTTTCGGCACTTTCGCGCAGGTTTGGATAATCATCTGCGGACACCGGAAAAAAAGACGAAAACACAACCGGCACAGACGGCTTAAAACCCGGCAATGCATCGCCACCACATTTTGAATCAACAATCGTGTCACCAACTTTGCAATCATGAATTGTTTTCATACCTGTGATAATGAATCCGATTTCGCCAGTGTTCAGTGAATCAACATTAACCATTTTTGGCGTAAAGTAACCAATTTTTTCAACTGTGTATTCTGCGCCTGTTGCCAGGAATCTAATTTTCTGCCCCCGGCGCAGGCAACCGTCAACCACGCGCACCAATATCACAACACCCAAATAAGAATCATACCACGAATCCACCAGCAACGCGCGCGTTGCCGCGTTTTCGCATCCATCTGGGGCGGGCAATTTATTAACGATTTCTTCCAATAATTCAGGAACACCAGCACCGGTTTTCCCAGACACACATAACGCATCATCGGCATCCAGACCGATTGCATCCGCAATCTGTTGACGTGTGCCATCAACATCACTGGACGGCAAATCAATTTTATTCAGCACAGGCAACATTTCCAAATTATTATCCAACGCCAGATACGCATTAGCCAGTGTTTGTGCCTGCACCCCCTGGGTTGCATCAACCAGGATAATTGCCCCCTCACACGCCGCCAAACTGCGCGACACTTCGTATGAAAAATCGACATGCCCGGGCGTATCCATTAAATTCAATTGATACGTTTCGCCATTTTTCGCACGATAGTTCAAACGCACAGTTTGTGCCTTAATCGTGATACCGCGTTCGCGTTCAATATCCATAGAATCCAAAACCTGGGATTTCATTTCGCGCGATTCTAATCCCCCTGTAAATTCAATCAACCTGTCCGACAGGGTTGATTTACCATGATCAATATGCGCAACGATTGAAAAATTTCTAATATGTTTTTGGTCCATTACCTGCCCTTTACCATGCGGCAATGATACACACGTATATCAGATTTCGCAACCAAAATTTTACACCAGCGACAAAATAGTTATCCCCAGCACTGCAAACACAATTGCCCCGAATACCAAATACCAGAAATATTTTTTAACTATACGATTGGCAAATTCTTGAAACCGTGCGAGCACCCCGCCCACAATAGCAAACCGTGCGGTCCTGAAAATCGCAGATACCCCCAGGAAAATCAATACAGGATAATGCATAAACCCGGCGCAAATTGCCAGCAATTTATACGGTATTGGTGTAACGGCGGTAACGATGATAATTGCGATGCCATATTTGCCGAACATCTGTTGCGCGACAGTGAATTTTTCCATACTGGAAAAGTTTTGAATTATCCACATTCCGACCGAATCGAACACCCAGTATCCGATTAGATACGCGATTGCGCCCCCGACCAGTGACCCCAACGCCGCCGCCGTAATAATTGGCAACGCGCGTTTTTTATTTGCGACGATTGGTGGTGTCATAAACACTTCGGGTGGGATGAATAAGAATATAGATTCACACACCGTCATCAAGAACACGACCCAGGAATACCATGGCTGTTCAGATTTCTGTAAAATGTATTCAGAAAATTTCATAATTCACTTGATTGTAACGAAATATTTACTAAATTACAATCATATAAAAATAAAAGGTAAAAAATCATGCCAATAAAAAATTCAAATCGCGGCGAACGCATGGCCAGTAAAGTTCAAACACTGGTTGGGGAAATTTTGCGTGATAAATACGGTGACGATGAAATTGTATCATCAATATCGTTATCTGGGACGGATGCGCGTGGCGGAACACAGTTTGTAAAATTGTATTATTACATTCCGCAAAACGGTGACAAAGATGCGATTGAAAAACATATGAGCGAAATAACGAAAAACGTTCGTTTTGAATTGGCATCCCGCATGAACCAGAAATACACCCCTGACATCCGTTTTGTTTACGACGACACATTGGACCGTGCCGAACGTATTGACGAATTATTAAAAAATTTATAAAAACAGGTCGTTCTAAACGAACGACCTTAAAAATTCCTGTTAATCTTCGATTCTGGATATCTGTTCCCATTTATAACCACTTATAGTGCCCCCCGTAACGGTTGCGGTCAAAACATAAACCCCATCTGCGACCGTCCCACTTATTGAAGTCCCCACCTGTGGCATAGCTGCCAAATCGGTTTTGGACAAATTAATTCCTGCATTCGCGGCAACATCTGCATTAACAATAGAACCCTTATCTGCTTTACCATCCAACGCCGTATTAACCGACGTCAATCCAGAATTAACAACAGTATACATACTATCGACATATGCCTGGGTTGCCAGGGTTTTTGCCGGATCCGGATCAGCTGTTCCAGATTCACCTTCGGCAAACGCCGGACACGACAAAGCGATCAAAAAACCACACACCAGCAAAATATAGCGTTTCATTGACAAAGTTCCCCTCATTACTTTCTTATGCAACTTTAAAACAATTTACTCATTCAATGCAAGACATTAAACGAATAAACTAAAAAAATATTTTTCCCGCACCCGTCGGGGAAAAATTCCCCGACGAATTCGGAACATTTCCTTACGATGCACTGCCTGGGAACGAATCACCTGTCAATGTGTATCCTAATTCGATACCACTTGTCCCAATTTTGATAGACGAATTATCAACCTTCACGCCGATACCACTCCCATCAACATTGATACCACTACCGGCCTTGGCGGTAACTGTGCCATCGTTGGCAACCGTCACACCATTACCAGCCTTAACCGATTTCCCACTAAGTTCCTTAATTGCACCAACAACAGTACTGGCCGTAGTCCCCATATTATCAGCACTAACCTCACCAACATAACCTTCCAATGCATCAACATCAGTTTGTGCTGCATCTGCCGCGCTTTTTGCTGCATCTGCATTTGTATCAACTTCGTTGATTGCCGCAACTAAATTATTTTTAGCTTCTGTTTTCAAACTTGTTAAAGTTCCCTCAGCACCTGTTGCACGGGTTACTTCTGCCTCAATAGCGGTTGTATTGGTGCCAATTGCAGCAACCTTGTCAGCCGTTATACCAGAATTTACCGCCGCCAATTGTGCCGTATTCAACGCATCTTGTTTGCCGGTCCATGCTGTTTTCTGCGCCGCTGTCACGTGGATATCAGCATCCGCAATGTGTTCATCATATTGACCGACTTTTTCTGCTGTGATGCCAGAATCTACCGCCGCCAATTGCGTTTCGGACAAGTTATCTTGTTTTTCATCTAATTTTGCATTAACTTCCGCTTGGGTATATGTCTCGGTCTTAGCATAAACATCGGCTGAATTTGCCTTGTTACTCAATCCAGTATAAACCGCACCAGATGTTATCAATTTAGTACTTCCTGATGTCGCCGCATCATCTGCACCAACAGTAACAACAACCCCTGACACTTCACCATCTGTTTGTGTAACATTTACAGTAACACCATTATCGGCAGAGGAAGTAACATTAGCATCCAAACCGGCAACCACTTCATCCGTATAATCTTCAGCCGCCAACACACCATTTTGAACATACGACGCCGTTGCCAAACGACCATCATTTGCAACCGGCACTATTTTGGCAGCATATGCGCCACCCATCATCAAGATAGATGCCATTGCACCACTAAATATAATATTTTTTACTTTCATTTTTTTTCCTTTCTTTGCTTTTGTTTATTTTTCATTCGTTCATTTAGTGTCTTTGCATTAAATCAACAAACTTTTGTTCCGTGGGGTTTCCCCCCACGAAACAGTTTGTTTTGTTTTATTCGCTTGTTGACACTGTATTGATCGTAGTAGGCCAAATCGTTGCCATCGCTGAATCAGCAATCTTATCCAGTGTAACAGCATCATTTTTGATTTGAGTGGTATCAACAGCATCCGCCTTAAGTGTGGCACTCACAGATGTCAACTTACCATCCTCTTCCGCAACCGTAATATTAACCGTTGAACCTGTACCAGATGTGACTGTTGCATCCAATTCTGCTACAGCAGCAGTAATTTGTGCATCCACACTGTTCTCACCATCTGTTAAACTTGCGATTGCATCAGCATTGGCTTTGATCGCCGCAGAAACAGATCCTTCCGCAGCATTCGTAGAAATATACGTAGCGTCCCCAGCTTTGGTTTTAATAGAGTTCAACACAGAACCTGCCGTATCCACACCACCATTCAATTTTGTAACCTTTGCATCAACGGCCGCTGCAGCCCCAAACTCGTCATACGTCTCATCAGCTATCGATCCTTCTATGGAAGTTATCTTACCACCTACTTCCACAATCTTTAATGCCAATCCATCTGACCCCGCTGTCTTTTCTTTTGTAGAATCCAAAGCGTCTACAGCATTTTTAATTTTATACGCAACAGAATCCACTACTGTATCAGCACCATTCAATTTAGTGATCGCGTCTGCATTAGCTGTAACTGCGTTTCCCAAAGTGGCAGCTGCATTATTAACCGCCGTAATTTTTGCATCGGTGTATTCCTGTGCCCAATCTTCGGCCGCACGAACACCACCCTGAACATATGATTCAGATGTCAAGTTTGTGCTTTCACTGGCAATAACTTTTCCATAATCCTTAGTGTCACCAATAGCTGCCGCCGATGCGCCACCAATCATCAAGATAGATGCCATAACACCACTAAATATAATATTTTTTACTTTCATTGTTTTTTCCTTTCTTTCGTTTTGTTATTTTTTACATTTGCTCATTTAGTGTCTTTCCATTAAATCAACAAACTTTCGTTTGTCCCATGGCGCGGGGACTTTGCCCCACACCATGAAAAGATTTAGTTTTGTGAAAAATTAAAGCCAGCTGGGAATTCCGTCGCAACTTCGTTCGCCAAACCAACTGTAAATTTCCCTGGATTTTGTTCATCTTCGCTAACGGTTATATAACCAGCCGCACCCGATTTAACATCAATCGCATTGACCTTGGTATCAACCGCATCCAATTGACCCTTTAATTTATTAATTGCACCAACAACCGTTTGACCATCAGCTGTAGTAAACACCACTTTGTCGGCAAACGATCCAGCCTCGTCCGGGGATTTCGACATATCCCAACCCAACTGGTCCTGCATACGCGCCGTGGTATCACTTACCAGTTTCGTAACACCAGTGGTAACCGCCGTATTAACAGTCCCACCCGGCGCAACCGCCGCCGTAATCGCCGCATTAACAGTATTAGCAACAGACCCCGTCGTTCCAACCGTGCCGTTTAATAAAGTAATGGCATCTGTATTAGCCTTGACCTTTGTTGCCAATCCATCTTCACCGGTACCAACCGCGGTTTCCAACGCACCAATAGCAGCCGCAACAGTATTGGTAGACGAAAATCTATCACCCAATTTATCGTTTGTAGCCTTGTACACAGCACGCAAACCACCATCAACATAGCTTTTGGTTGTCAAGCTATCATCAACCGGATCAGCAGACGCAGCACCCATCATCAAAACTGATGCCATCGCCCCGCCAAATATTAGTTTTCCTATTTTCATTTACTTTTACCCCCTTTTTTGTTTTTTTCTTGCTCAAATTTCCATACTAATTTTCAAATTTTATACCCTGTGTAGCAAAATCATCGGCATAATCATCAACCTTTTTCCATTGTGCCCCAGTCGCCGTCCGATTTAACACATACATCCCATCCGCATCAGGCGCATCACCATATTCAGTCGCAACCCAACTTTTTATACTGGCCGCATCACCACCCAATGCCGAAACAACCCCAGATACTGCATCCCTAAACACATCATTCGTTGACGACAGATCCGATTTCACAACATATGGATTCGTTGCGTTCGCCTTAGGTTGATATAATCCATCCGCAGCAGCCTGGGTCAGATAATCTTCACCAACGAAACCACCTATCTGGGCAACCAAAGAATCAACCTGGGCAACCAAACCATCACTGGTATCATTAATCTGATCATCAACACGATCAACACGACCCGCCAATTCATCAACAGTATTGACCAAACCTGTAAATTCCTCGCTAGTGGTGCCGGTACCGCCACCCGTCGACACCTTGGTTCCACCCGTCACAGATGGTCCTAAATATTTTCCAATGGACATACGCTGGTCATCAGACCCCGATGCCTTGGTTCCTGTATTTGACGAACGTGGTGTTGTTGATGAACTGACCTTTACCGATGGCGTCACACGCACAGAACCCGCACGCGCAGACGTTGTCGTCGTTCCATTCGCACGTGCCGCCGCCGCAGATGTCGTACCAGTATATGTTCCCGCACCACCCAACGCACGCACAGACGGCGCCGCAAATACCCCAGAAACCCAGCCGCCACACAGCACGCACACAATCGTTAATGCAGATGTTATTATTTTATTCGTCACTTTTTCTTTCTCTCGTCTTGGTTATTTTATCACTTTTGCCGATTCGCTGTCAATACACTTTTTTAACTAAAAATTATACCGCAATCCCAACATTATCGAATTGTCCAGAATTACGCCGATTTTATTACTCAAATAAAAATCATCACCATCTTCATCATTCCATGTCACTTTGTGCGTTGACCCCGTTATTGCAGATATACGATACCGCAAATCAAATGTGAAATTTTCATCCAATGGAACCGCATAACCAATCATCGCAGAACCCATAAAACCAAAACTGGTTTTCTTGGCGTCATTCCAATTCAATGCAGCATCATTCATTTCCGTCATCGGCAACGCCATTCCAACACCCGCACCCACATACATACCAAAATCAAAATCATAGTATCCGTTTAACGTCGCATACGGTATCGACAATTTGAATTCTGTGCTGTTGTCCGCCTGGCTAAATTGACCGATATAGCCCCCCTCAATTTCCGCACGCCACGAATAATCAAATGTGCGACCAACCGACAGGCCGCCACTAAACACCGGCTTAAATGAAAAACTTTCATCTTCACCGTATTCAGGAACAACATTATCATGCGAATTATTAGTTTTGTATTCATTCGTCCAATTCAAAAACGACATCCCCAGGCGACCCGTCATATACCAACCCGTCCGTTCACGATCCGCATAATCATACGTCACATTGTAACCGCCATCAGACGTCTTTTTAATCTGACTCGGGGCAGCAAACGCAGCAAACGGCGCAACCATAACACCCATTAATGCAATAGATAGTATTTTATTCATATCAATCCTCCCCATAAATTTACATGATAGTATATCACAAAAAATAAACTTAACCAAACGCAAAAAAACACTTGTTGACATTTTTTTTCAAAATTAATAATATTGCTACACGTAATATATAAAAGGCGAGGAAACATGAAGAAAATTGCTGTTATATTTGGCATTTGCACACTGACCGCGTGCGTCAGGACACCAACAAATATTGATGACGACCAGGTTTATTTCGCATTCGATTCAGCTGAAATTACACGCGATACGCGCAGCGGTCTGGACGCACAGGCACGATACATGAAACGCAATCCCGATGTAAATGTCGTTTTGGGCGGTCATTGTGACGAACGCGGTTCCACCGAATACAACCTGGCATTGGGTGCATTACGCGCCGGAAATGCCGCACAAGTGTTGATTAAGGACGGAATTGAATCAAAACGTATAAAAACAATTTCTTATGGTAAAGAAAACCCTCAGTATAAAGGAACAGGCGAAAAAGTGTGGGCAAAAAACAGAAATGTAACAACCGATATCGCAAAATAAAAAGCGTCCCAAACGGGACGTTTTTTTACCTCTTTTTTATTATTTGACCAAGATTTCTTTTTTTACTATGCTGACTACGATATGGAAGAAAAGACAATTATATCTTTTGCAAACGTTGCCGCATCCTATGATAACGGCGCAGATGTATTAAGTGATGTTTCATTTAACATTAGCCAAGGCGCATTCTATTTCCTGACGGGTCCATCCGGTGCAGGGAAAACAACATTACTGCGATTAATATATCAATTGCACCGTCAATCGCATGGCCAAATAAAACTGTTCGGGACCCCGACAAATAATTTAAATCACGACGAAATCGCACAAATGCGACACAAAATGGCAATCGTATTTCAGGAATATTCACTGATATCACACCTGACGGTGTATGATAATATCGCCCTGCCCCTGCGCGTTCGTGGCGTTGATGAAGAAAAAATTAAAAAATTAGTTGATAAAGTTCTGGAATGGGTTGGACTATCCAAATATGCAAATGCAAATCCAAAATCACTGTCGGGCGGACAACAGCAACGCGTATCTGTGGCACGCGCCATAATTATACAGCCCGCAATTCTGTTGGCTGACGAACCCACAGGAAACCTGGACGATGAAAACGCATCACGATTGATGGAACTGTTTACCCAGATGAACAAAATGTTCGGAACAACCGTTATAATCGCAACACATAATACTAAACTGATGGAAACATATAAATTCCCCGTAATCCGAATCGATAATCATCATGTTAGTTTCATAACTGACAAGAAAAACGAATCGGTAATGGCAAAAAAAATATGGAAGGGACCAAAACCCCAAAACTATCTTAACGAACTGTCCAAACAATTTGACGATATTGGGAATATATAATGAAACAAAAACCTGTTATATTTTCATTGGTACGCGAACAGTCATATTTTATGACAATTGTTATCGCAATACTTACATTCTTGGCCGTCGTCGCGTTGGGGCTAACAATCGCCATCGCAGGCGGCGCAATAAAATGGAACCAACAATGGCAAAACCGCGCAACAATTCAGACCACAAACGCCCCCGAAACCATAGATAAAATTTTGGCTGAAAACCGCACACACATTAAATCAATTCAAAAACTATCCGATTCGGAAATAAACAATTTAATGCGGCCATGGATATCTGATAAGAAAACACTGCAAAAATATCTGCCAAATATGTGGGACGTGGAATTTACATCTGATAAATCTATGGGGGCGGTATCTGAACAAATCGGCACACGCGCACGCGTTATGCCACACGCAGACGCATTGAAAAACCCAATGTCAACAGGTTGGAAAATCGCCATAATATCCGTTGTTATATTGATGATTGTGTTGTGCGCAATTGGCGCATGCGTTATATATACCGCAAAAAATATCGCAACAATTCACAAACGTGAAATCGAAATATTAAACCAAATTGGCGCAACAGATTCTTTTGTCGCACGACAAATGCAAATTATTATCGCAAAAATCACACTGCGGGCGTGCGCAATTGGATTTGCCGGCGCAATACCATTGATTTTGATAATACTGTCTGTGGCACGCAGCGCCAGAACAGGTCTGATGACAATGATATACATTGGGAATATCGGGTGGGGCATGTTATTATTAATGCCGATTGCTATTATTTTACTATCTATTATAATCACCAATCGCACAACGTTAAAAATTTTAGCGAACGAAGAAACATTATGAAAATTCTAACACCATCACTGATTCTTTTTTCACTGTTTGTTATTGGCGGGTTGATATTCAAAATTTCTGCACCAATTACGTGTGGCGATTTTATGGATGAAGATACCGTTTTCGTCCTGACCGGGGATGCGCGTCGTATCCCGTTCGCAATCCAGAAAATTCACGAAATACCCAATGCCAATTTGTATATCATCGGCGCAGGCGCACGCGGATATATCCCCGAAACATCTGCATCGATAAAAATTGAATCAGATTCTAAATCAACGTACCAAAACGCATTGGCAATAAAAAAGATTGTTAACGAACAACAATTAAAACGAATCGTCGTCGTCACAACCGCCGAACACATCAATCGCGCAGAATACCTAATACGGCATGAAATGCCCGATGTGTCAATCATTACGTGCCCGGTTGGGCTGAACGGGATGCCAGTGACCAAACGTGTTGAACGGTGGACAACCGAATATATAAAGTATATAGTGACTATGCTAGGTATCAAAGAAGGTTAAAATGTTACGCACTATTCTGTTCAAGATATGTTTTTATGCATTGTTTATTTTATGGGCACCAATTATGGTTTTGGCGTTAATATCTGGTCGACTGACGCGCATGTTTTCAATAATAATCGCAGACCAATGTCTGTTCTTAGCACGCACAATTGTCGGGATAAAATACAATATACATTACCCTGAAACAGAAGAAAACGATATTCCATTGGCACCAAACACAAACAAACGCACCGATGGCAAGGCAATTATTGCGGCAAAACATATGTCTATGATGGAAGTAATTATTTTAACCCGCACCATTCCACGCTTCACATTTATAGTAAAACGCGAATTAATGTGGTTGCCAATTTATGGGTGGGTATTTTGGCGCCTGGGGCTGCAACCTGTAAACCGCAGTCGTGGCAAAACCAATATGCACAAATTAACGGTCAGCGTTAGTAAAAAAATTATGAACGGATATACACTTATTATATTCCCCGAAGGAACACGTGTTGCACCCGGCGACAGGAAACCGTTAAAACGCGGTCTGTTGTTTATCGCCCACGAATTAAAATTACCGATATTACCAATTTCAACAGACACCGGCCTGTATTGGCCCAAACGTGGCAAAATGACACCCGGAACCGCAAATATATATTTTGAGCCAATGTTGCCATCAACCGCCACATTGGATGAAATATCCGCGGCAATAAACCGCCACAGTGCATAAAAAGTTATTAATCGCCGTCGCACCAACCACGACGTTTGCCACCACTATATGCACGACCAACATTTTCCGAAACCAATACATTACCAACATCGCGCCCTGCACTATCAAACACATTGGCATCAATGCGCCCCAAATACTTATCATCTTTGATATTTTGCAATTCAACAATTGTTCCAACCGGTATCAATTCACCCAAACGCTGTTTGGCATATTGGGCACGTCTTATTTCGCCATCACAGGCACCATGAATTTCGGGTGTATCAACATTACGCAGACGTACACGTACAGAAATTTCTGTATCTGAATCTGCCAGCATCACCTGACCGGAAAAAGTATCCCCATCAACAATATAACCAACACGCGCCGGGACGGCATATGCCGCCCCAACCAAACATAACATGAAAACATATACAATATATTTTACCATATTATTGCAACTTGGGCGACCAGGTTGGTTCAACACCATTTATTCCATCGGGTAATTCTATGTCATATATATTTTGACCGGTTATATCAACGCTGCGAATATGGCTAATGCGTTCAATATCATCATCCGCCTTTTCTGTTTCATAATAAACCAAACGGCGTGATCCAGGCGCCCATGACGGGGCCTCCATATACCAACCACCCGCCAAAACTTTTTCATTACGACCATTTGGCGACATTATACCAATATAGAACGTATCATCTGCAATCTTGGTAAATGCAATAAATTGTCCGTCTGGCGACCACGCTGGCGTCGCATAACGCCCTGCCCCGTATGTAATGCGTTCTTCAACCCCAGAATCTAAATCCAAGACGTGGATTTGCTGACGCCCCGAACGGTCAGAATTAAATGCCAACTTTTTACCATCTGGCGAATAAGATGGACTGGTATTAATTGAATTACCAAATGTTAACTGACGTAATTCCTTAGATTCAATATTGTATTCATAAATATGTGTAATACCATCCTTGACCAATGATAACGCAACACGCGAACCATCCGGTGAAAAACGTGGCGCAAACGTCATGCCCCCAAACTGACCCAATCTGCGTTGTTCCCCAGTGGATAAATCCAGTGTCCAAACCATTGGATCATCATCACGATACGATAAAAATACAATTGCATCCATATTAGGTGAAAAATGCGGCGACATAACAAACGCATTTGCATCAGACAAATACCGCATACCATAACCATCCTGGTCCATAATTGCCATACGCTTCACACGCGCCCCAACCGGTCCAGTTTCTGCAATAAACACTATCTGGGTATCAAAATAACCAACTTCGCCGGTTAAGCGTTCATAAATTGCATCCGCCATTATATGCGCAATACGACGACCAGATTTCTTAGACGCGACCAAACTCTGTGCCTCTATCTGTTCTTTGCCATTAACATCCCACATATAGAATTCCAGTTTATATTGACCTTTATCATTAAGTGATAATTTTGCCTGAACCAGAACCTGGGCCTTTATCGCATTCCAAAGTGTGAAATTTGGCATTTCATTCATCTTGACATGTTCTGGCAATGCCTGATGCGAAACAATACGAAACAGCCCCGTAGATTTCAAATCGTTTTCAACGACCGTTCGCATCATATCGGCATCCTTAGACGACACGTTCCCGACCATTTCAAATTTTTGAACTGCAATAGAAATTGGATTCGCCGCCCCCGCGACAATATCAACCTTTAATTCAGCATTTGCAGCGACACAAAAAAACATCGCGAAAAATATAATTATTTTTTTCAGCATATTCCTTTCCTTTTTATACACCAGACATTCTATATTTATCAAAACAAAAAATCAAGCCACACAACCATCATTACAAATGTCCGCACACCCGCCATTACAGCCGCACACACAAATGTATTGACAAATGTAAATACAATGTTATAGTCACACGTAAAGGCATTTGTATTGCTGATCGTATAGGAGTTTGTGTATTATGCCGAACGTTATGCAACAACTGTTCGTTATGAACATCGAATCACTGTTACGTGAATACGCGGCCTATCGCGCATTTAACAAATCTGACTGTGTAATAAATATGCGAATCCCACACCAAATATTGGATAAAATAAAACAACTTGCCGATGAACAACACGTCCCCTATCAATCATTAATATCATCTGTTTTATATTCGTTGGCAAATACCGAAGATAATAAATAAATAAATTAAAAAAAAATAAAAAAGGGACGCCACCGCATTCCCTTTTTTATTTAACCCAATAAAAAGATTACCAACCATTCGTCAATACTTCCTTACAACCAATTGCATCTTGACCAGCGGCACTTAAAACAAAACTCAAAACAACACCTATCGCGAACAACAACGTAAAGCCAATCAACAAACCCGTTCCTTTTGTCTTTAAATCTTTGATGGCATCATCACCCGCTTTAGGCTTAGATATATAATCCCACGCCCAACCGGCAATATAAAACCCAGAACCAACAAACGCCAAAACCCGCAAGATTTGAAAAACATCCTGCATTTTTGAGATTAATTCACATACACCATCCATATAAAAACTCCTTTCTTGTTGAGTGTATTTTATCACAATTTTATAACACATTCAAACAAAAAATATGATACAATACGACCAAGAGAGAGTTTTTACCATGACAAATTATTATTCTGATTTCGGACTGGTTAACACCGCAAAAACATTTTCCAACGCCATTGATGACGGCTTTGCCGTGCCCGCATTTAACATTTATAATATGGAATCATTGTGTGGTGTTGTCACGGCGGCGCGACACGCGCACAGCCCGCTAATCATCGCAATTTCCGAATCCGCATTAAAATATATGGGCGAAAATATGTTAATGGGCATGATTCGGGGGCTAAAAATAAATCCGTCTGAACAAATATCACTGCACCTGGATCACGGGTCGTCTGTTGACGCATGTATAAACGCAATCAAAATCGGATTTTCATCCGTCATGATTGACGCCAGTAAACTGCCATTTGCCGAAAACGCAGAGGCAACAAAACGCGTTATTGAATTCGCAAAAAAATATAATGTATCTGTTGAATCTGAAATTGGAATTTTATATGGCACCGAGGACGAAAACACAAAATCAGACATTCACGAATTTACCGACCCCGATATGGCGGCACAATTTGTTAGGGAAACAAATACAGATTCATTGGCAATCGCAATCGGAACCAGTCACGGTGTTTATAAACCCCAAACCAAAACAAACAAACTAAGGTTCGATATTTTATCAGAAATACAATCACTGATAAAACATACACCGCTGGTTTTACACGGGGCATCCATCGTGCCACAACGGATTGTTGAAACAATAAATAAATTTGGTGGGAAAATTACCGCCAGCCAGGGTATTGACCCACAACAATTACACACCGCTGCAACAAAAACACATATTTGCAAAATAAATATGGATACAGACCTGCGCCTGGCATTTACATCCGCCGTCCGTCAATCACTGCACACAAACCCGGAAAATATAAACCCACGTGAATACCTGGGCATGGCCCGCGACAATATTTGCAACAATTGCCTGTTTGCAATCCGCGAAATTATGAATTCAGAAAACAAAATATAAAATAAATTAGAACAATATAGATACGCGGAATAGAAATGGCGAAGTGTACACGAAACGTACACGAGCCCATTGCTATCCCGCGTAGATATGTTGTTATAATTTATTTTGCCCGTTCAACGTATTCCAGGGTTTCAGTATTTACCACAATCTTTTCACCCTGTTCAATAAATACAGGAACCTGAACACGAACACCGTTATCCAAAATTGCCGGTTTACCCCCACTGCCCGTTGCAGTTTGACCCTTTAACGCCGGTTCTGTTTCTTCAACAATTGCAACAACCGTTTTGGGCAAAGTAATTGAAACCGGATGACCTTCGACAAAATTTGCCTTGACCATCATTTCAGGCGCCAAAAATTTTGTTTGTTCGCCCAGCGAATCCAAAGGCATTGTAAACTGTTCATAATCAGACAAATTCATAAAGAACGCATCTGTCGCATCAGAATACAAATACTGACAATCGAAATCTTCGACCATCAATTTTTCAACCTTATCTTCTGCACGCCAACGGTCACCACCCTTGTTTCCAGAATCAATATCACGCAAATCTGCCTGAACAAACGCACCACCCTTACCCGGCTTAACCTTGGTAATAGATGTCACAGAATAACGCTTACCATTGTGGGAAATAACCCAACCCACACGCATATCATTTGCAATATAAGATGCCATAATAATACCCCTTGTTTTCAAAATACGTGCATAAGCATAATTCAATAAAGGAACAAACGCAACAAAAAACCGCCCCAAACGGCGGTTTTTATTTTTTTGCATTACATGCGCATTGGCATTAAGACAAACAACGAATCTGTTTTCTTGTCCGTTGACTGTATCGTTGTTGGGGATAACGGATCCTGCATTTCCATTTTGAATTTATCACCTTCAACCTGGCTGGCAACATCCAACAAGAACTTTACATTAAACACAACCGTAAATTCAGCATCACCATTATATTCAACATCTAATTCCTGGGTTGCAGTTCCCGCATCAGGACTGGACGCATTAATTACCAATTTATTCATAGAAAATGTCAACTGCACAGACTTGGTTTTATCCATACTGGCCACAGAAACCAAATCAACCGCATTAACAAATTGCTTTCTGTCCAAAATCGCCACTTTGTCATTACCCTTTGGAATAACGACACGATAATTTGGATACTGGGCATCAACCAATTTACTGGTCAAAATTGCGCTACCCACCGTAAAGCGCGCCTTGGTATCAGATAATTCAACCATAACATCATCAACATTTGCATCTTCTAATAATTTAGACAATTCACCAATAACGCGACGTGGCAAAATAACCGCCGGCATTTCAGTACTATCCACCGGCGCCGCCATAGAACACAACGCCAACCGCTGAGCATCTGTCGCAACCGCAGTCAATAATTTTTGCTTACCATCCTCAGATATATGAAAATAAATCCCCCCAAGGTGATAACGCACATCATCCGTTGGAATTGCGAATTTGGTTTGATTAATCAAATGTGCCAAATCACCGGTTGTCATCTGGAACTTAGTCGTCAAATTGCTGCCCGCCATTGCTGGGAAATTTTCCGCCGGCAACGTCGGCAACTTAAACACCGCGCGCCCACTGGACACGACCAATTGATCACCTGATTGCTTGAAACTAATTTCTGCATCTTCGGGCAATTTACGAACAATATCATACAGCATTTGAACAGGAACAGTTGTTTTTCCCGTCAAAGTTATATCTGCAGCAACATGTTCAACCAATTCCAAATCAACGTTCGTTGCAGACAAAACCAAATCATCTGTAACCTCTAATTTTACATTCATCAATATCGGCAAAGCGGCACGCTTTTCAACAATGGACTGCATATGTCCCAGCGCACGAATCAAAACCTGACGAAACACAGAAAATTCCATTTTTTTACTCCTATTATTATGTGTTTCCCACATCCTTTCGGGAATAGTTTATCAAAAAACCCCGATTCGGTGCAAGACCAAAAGCAAGAAATACGTTTTTTCTATTTGGCCAACGTTTTTTCAATTTTGCTGCGCAGTTTCTTTATATCATCATATTTGGTAAACTTTCCTTTTTCAGCGATAGATATATCGCCGCTTTCTTCGGAAACAACCAACACTGTTGCACTGGATAATTCGGACATCCCGAGTGCCGCCCGATGCCGTGTTCCATATTTCCAGTTCAAATTATTCTGGGACAACGGCAAAATCGCCCCAGCATACGCGATGCGGGAACGTTCTATAATCACCGCTCCATCATGCAGCGGGGTTTTATTAAAAAATATCGTCAGCAATAATTCTGATGAAATTTTTGCATCTACGGGAACCCCCTTCTTTTCAATCAAACTTTCATCAAATGTTTTTGGGAATACTATTAACGCCCCTGTATGTTGCTGCGACATAAATTCAACCGCATTAACTATCTGATCAACATCTGCAGAATTATCATTTTTCAACTTTCCCCGACGAAAAAATCTGTGCAATTCTTCAACATTACCCAACAAAGCCAAAAATTTTCGCAATTCCGGTTGAAAAACAACAATCAAACTAATAGACATAAACAAAGCAATCCAGTATGCAAATCTGGCAAACAGCGTCAGGTTAAGCCAACCGAAAACAAAACTGCACCCCCATAAAGCCGCCAATCCCAACAACCCACGCACCAGTTTTTCAGACCCCGTATTAGCAATAAACAATTTATAGAAAAAATAAATAACACAGATAATTACTATTAATTGAAAAGCATTTATAAAATCAACCATAAGAAAAACTCCCACATTACTTTATTACAGTTTGCACCAAATCCTGAATTGGCATATTCATCCATTCTGGATCATCTCTCTTTGCAGGTGCGCCAGATTCCATTGCTGTCTTAGCTGGCTTATCATCAGCCAACCAATTTTCTAACAACTCACCCGCTAAAAATCCCCCTATGATACTAAGCCCCCCCGTAAAAGGTGCCAACAATAAACCTATACCCGCACTGGACGCGACCTTGCCTGCGATTGCGGACCCACTAAGTTTAACATCCGGTTCCGCCAAATTACCCGATATTGTTAATGCATTTGTAAACGTCCCGGTAAGCGAAATTTTCAAACCACTAGCGGGGACCGTCACCAACGCCAAATCTATGGTTTCCTGGCCCAAATTGATATTGCCTGTCATACCAATATTTATAATATTTGTTTCCATTGCAACACCGCGTTTTGTTTCTATTTCCCCGTCACGCAACTTTAAATTTACCACCGCAGTTTTTATTGTCATCTGGTCGTATTTTTTATCCGACCTAAATAAATCTGTAATACCATTCCGCAACGATGTCAGAAAATCAGCACCGTAAACATATTCAACTAATTTTTCATACGCATATCCTTCACCCACAGAATACGCAATCACGGGTCCCGTAACCGTTCCCATCCATTCGGACATATTTTTACCATGCGCTTCAAAATAACCATATAAATTCATAGGCAAATCAGATATCAAATCTTTTATACGTATTTCATGCATCAATTGACCGATATTTATCTTATCCCCTGAAATTCCACTTTGTATAGATATATCACCATCTGAATCCGTTGTAAAATTCGCACCTACTAAAACATCCCCACCTGCAAATTGAACACTGCTGTTTATCATCCCATTACCACGATTTGATTTCAAATCTAATTTAACATTTCTTATATTTATATCGCGGTATACTATCAATTGTTTTATATCTGCCGTCAGGTTTATGTTATATTTATATAACTCTTGACCAAATAAATCCATATCATGAAAAACATTCAAATCACGATCGGGGTGCACCCAACCACCGTATAATTCTGGTTCTATTTCTAACAAATTAATACGTTGCGACGACAACGACAATTTAATTCCCGGTACATTATTTGTCCAATCATAATATCCACTAAATACGATTTTGTTACCCCGAACAGCCAACGATGACTTATTCAACATTAATTTTTTATTTTGTATAGTTCCTGATATATCCAACGATATTTTTGGTAAATCAATTTGCCTGTCCAATATCAACGTTAACAAATCATTATCAATAACATCACCCTTTATACCAAATTCAACCGGGGTTTTATTCTGACCATCCAACATCAAATCAACAATCAAGGCGTTACCAGATGTTGCAATTGCTATTTTCACTGGATACATTTGACGTTCAATATCGTATTCGGCACAGGATAATATAAACGAATGATTCTTGTGTCCCAATTTCAACCACCCCGCGTATTCTGGTCCAGAAGACCGATTAAAATATCTAAAAGACAAATCATCAAAATAAATTTTATTTTGTAATATGTTTAACTTTGTATTAGTTAATCTTATTCCACCCAACCCCAAATCAGAAAATGCAAACCGACCTTGTTTATTAACGTTTTCTGTATTTGAAATTTCATTCGTCTTCGTTTTATTAAATATTGGGACTGAAAATTCACCCTTATTATTTTGTTCAAGATTAACAACCGAATCGGACACAGACACATTTTCAACCGCAAAATTATTGTTAAATAGCGACAACAAATTTAATCTAACCACAATTCGCTTTGCATCAAAAAAATATTTGCTCTTTGCCCAATTCGCATTTTCAATTTTAACATCTTCCAGCACAACACGTGGTCGCAACGCCATTTGCCATTTCACATCACCCTGAACCACGACGGGTGCACCAACGGCTGTCTCTAGCCCTGTAATTACGCCACGGCGAATCGTTTCTACATTTGTTTTAGATACGGCAACAACCAACGCCACAACCAGTCCTAAAAAGAACAATGATATGATTCTAAAAACAAAAAAAATACGTCTTCGTTTTCGCATTGTTAATCTGGCAAGTTAAATTCCAATAAATTCATCACAGGTTTCATACAA
>JBKSNB010000044.1:0-2133 GCA_046882025.1 Alphaproteobacteria bacterium
GGCGCGCAATTCATTAATAAGACTTACCCTGATGTCTGACTTTTTATAGTTTTTACGCGTTTTGGGCATTTCATCCCCCGTTTTTAAGGTTTTTAACCACTTTGTATTAATGATATCACAATTTTTTTATTTCACAAGGCAAAAACGGACCATTTTTGTCCAACCAGCCATTTATATTAATAACACCCAACAAGGATTAGCCATGAATACAAAAGACAGACAACTCGCCCTGCACTACTTGAAAAACATAACAAACAGTGATTATGAACCTGATGATGTAGATATACTTTTTCATCATTTGGTTCGGCAATCTGTGGATTTGTTTGGTTTTTGCTTTCGTGATTTATTAAACGGTGGTGAAAAACTTGTATCAACACACGACAAGGCAGAGTTCCTTATCAATTTATTAAACGGCAAACTATGCCGCAATAGCCTACTCGCCGAAGATTTGTTATATGCACGCGTACTGACTATCTTTGACGCCCGCAAAGCGGATTACAACACAGATGTAACATCACCAGAATTTGATAACAATTTCACCCTAATATGTGATACTTTTGATTTATCCCAGGAAAGCAGAATTTTGTTACAATTTTTTGTATATATAAAAAAGAACCCACAAATACGCAGGTTACTATCATTTTTTAATGATGGAATTAGTAACGATTTTATGGACGATATGAATGCTGATTTTATATCCGCTATTTGTAAAATACCGGCAGAAACAGTCAAAGAGGTATTATCCACAAATGGTCCTTTGGCTGAAGCAGGGATTATAAAACATCGTTATGGCGACAATTCTTTCAGTTCAATGTTTTTAAATTTATTATCTATGAATTTTGGTTCTTGTACAGATGTTCGAAACACCCTGATTGGTAATCCATTATCTGCAAAATTAAATAGCAAAAATTTTGGTTATATATCTGATGATTTTGACAAACTATCAAATATTTTAACCACTGGAATAAAAAATACGGGTATAAACATTCTGTTGTATGGTCGGCCTGGTACCGGAAAAACAGAAATAGCAAAATCTATTTGTGCTGAAACTGGTTTAAATCTATACACGACTGCAGAAGACAAAGAAGATAAAGACGCCAGATTAGCCAATTTGGCACATCTGCAAACCGTGTTAAAAAAAGACGATAATTCTGTTATATTGTTTGACGAAGCCGAAGACGTGTTTTGCCAATCGCCATTTAGCAGAAACACCCCCAGCAAGTTATATATTAATCGTATTTTGGAAAAAAACATACGCCCTGTAATATGGATAACAAACAACATAGAAGATATGGATAGGGCCTATGTGCGCAGATTTACAATCGCATTGGAAATGACTGATCCAGATGAACCAGCAAAAATAAACACTTGGAAACAAATATTCCAAAAACACGAACTAGAAATTTCTTACACAGAATTAAAACGATTGGTAAACAAATATCAGATTCCTTTATCCGTTATCGATACCGCCGTCAGAAACGCAAAAATGATGAATAATTGTAACATCATTGATTATACTATTGATAACCTTATGCGCGCAATGACTGGCAAATTATCAAAACCAAAAAAAACAAAAGATGTGGAATTTGATACCAAATTATTAAATACAGATATAAATCTTGAAAATTTAGCCAAACAAATCAAAGACAAACATTTAACTAATTTTTCACTGTGTTTATACGGCGCACCAGGTACCGGCAAAACAGCTTTTAGTGAATTTCTCGCTGATTCAATTGGAATTAACATTATCAAAAAACGCGCCAGCGATATAAATGGTCGCTATGTTGGCGACACTGAAAAAAATATTGCACGCGCCTTCCAAGAAGCACATGAAAAAAAAGCAATGTTGGTTTTTGACGAAGCCGATAGTTTCCTTATGGACAGAACAAGCGCAAACCATGCATGGGAACTAAGTTCTGTTAATGAAATGCTGACACAAATGGAAAGTGCAGAATATCCGTTTATTTGTACAACCAATTTAATGGACAATATTGATAAAGCCGCCCTACGCAGATTTTCCTTTAAGGTTAAATATGATTTTCTAACCTCAGAGCAAGTTGTTAGTGCTTTCCAAGATTTCTTTCATCAACAAATTTTTGTAAATGAAGTTACTGATTTGACTAATTTAACCCC
>JBKSNB010000045.1:0-4737 GCA_046882025.1 Alphaproteobacteria bacterium
GCCGTGAAAATAGCAGTCTTTACAGCATTTGCAACCGTACGCGGAGCCATAAACAGCCCCTTTAAGAATTTAATATTCTGGTTATAATTGGCTCCGAGATATTTGCCCATCCCCGGAGATGTGAGTCTGTCGGCAACCTGTTCAATCAATGGTGGTAATACCGCCGTATATTTATCAATGGGGCCCGGTAATGTTGCGTCCGCGGCAAACCAAATTGTTGCATATAAAATAACAATCTTTAATGTTATTGCAATTATGCGCAGTGCCGATGTTACCAACATTGTAATTGCCTTCCCAACCAATCCAGATGCGATTTTCCATACGCCTTCAAACGCAGCAGCACCCAAAAATACAGGTAAAAATATTATCAAGAATACCAATTTGAACAGAACTGAAAATACCTGAAACAGCAAATCAAAACCAATAATTAAAAACATAATTACCAATGAAAGCCCGGCAATCCATGTAAATGCACCACCGCCCAAACCCATCCACGCATAATTCATCATTGAAAACCCACCTGCGGCACCCGCCAACATTACGGTATTCAGATTTCCAATAACACACATAAAATTATCCAATACGGGCGATAACACGCCACTGGATGCAGCAGTAATTGCGTTACATTGTGCGGCACTAATTGCGCCGGTGGCGGCCATGGATAATTCTGTGCCAATGTATAGAACAGGTGTAATAACGATGCTAGATATTGTTCGTAATGCTTGTTGACCACCCATTCCAACGGTTCCCATTAACACCCCAACAATCAGTATGCGTGTCGCAGTACGCCAAACCTTGTCGAACCATTTTTGGAAATCTAATTTTTGTTCATCTGCACTGTATGCAGCGGTCTTTTTTAATGCATCAAAAAAATGATTCATTGTATGCAGTATTAAAAATATTCCAAACCCAATCGCCATCAACAACCACAGATGTCCCACAATCGCATCCCAAAACATTTCTGTCGCATTTCCGATAACATTAAATAATTGCGATATATACACACATAAAAAGCACCCATTAACATTTGCGATGTTGCCGTCTGTGCCGCCAATTGCGTTCATAAATCCGGACATGCTAGTATACGAAATCGATGTCCCGTTAATAGACGACGTTAAATACCAAATCCCCAGCCCGATTGCAGCCGCCCCCAGGACAAATCGTATAATGACAGTAATGATTTTAATTTTTAACGGTGTCATTTGTCTTTTTTGTCATCCTTTTTGTCGTCTTTTGCTTCGCCATGGGTAACAACGGTTTTGGCAACAGTTTTGCCCAATTCCCATACGTCCTTGGTAAGCCCCATTATATCATCTGCGACTTTGTCGCCAACCTCGTTCTTGTCCAGTTTGATATTAAATGCATCCATAATTTTATTTGTGACCTGTGGAATTTGTTCGTAAATAAAATTCAACACATAAACCAATACAATTGAACCAACCAATGTAATTGATGCGACATTGTCTTCGTTCAGGTCTGCTTCAAAAACTTCCCCTGATAAAATTGCATTCATCAGTGAATTAACATCGGCCCCTGGTGCAGAAAAGAACTTTGCAATTATTACCATAATAACAGTATATGTTATGACCGCTGCCGCGAGGGATACAATCGCACTGATTAATTTTTTTATTTGGTCGGCGCCTAATCCCTTGCCAATATTTGATATCCACGATGGAACATTGTCTGCGCCCTTGAAAATCATAATAATCAATGACAGTGGAAAGAAAAACGCAAAGAACATCATTGCCACAATCACATCTGCGAAATAACATAAAAATCTGAAAAATAATTTAAAGAAATTATAGAATAAATATATGCCAATTGCGATTAGTAAAACGTGCTTAATCAGTGTCCCAATACCCAACAGCATTTTCCAAGTTAATCCCTTATCAATAATTGCAATTCCCAACTTCATATAACTCTGGAATTGTGTAATTGTTGTTTTTGCGATTTGAATAATGGTGTCGCGCAGGTGTGGCCTGAAAAAATATTCTGATGATTCAGATATTTCAACGGGTTGATATGTCACACGACTATTAACTTCATCTGTTGTTTGGCGTAACATGTTTTCCTGATATACCAATGTAATATCTGCCACGGGTTCAAATGTTATTTGTGTTATAAATCTTGGAAACGCAACGCCCATTCCCAGTAAAGCCAAAACAAAAACAGCGTTTATCACAACCTTGCGCACAGATTTTTCATACCATGGGTCTGATACGCCACCCTTGATATTTTGCCAAACTGCATTAAAAACAAATGCCGCAAACAGAACGCAGAATATAATGATGCAAAAATATGCTAACCTGTCATATACTGCGGCTGCAGCCGTCGATATAATGCGGAACAGTTGGTCGAATATAGAACAACTCCAACACTGGATGGTATTATCAATCAAAGAATTTGCGATTGTGTTCATTTGCCTTTAATCCATCCTGCGATTTTACCGATTTTTTTGACCTGATCGGGCAATGCCTTTACTTTTCCGAACGTTGTTTTTGCGTCCCCTGTGACGGACTTGTACAGTTTGTCCATACCTGATCCAGTATATTGTGTTATTTTGTCGCGGGTTAAATTAAATATGCGCAGCATAACAAAGAATGTTAATATGGATGATAGCCATAATACCGAATGTGCGCCAAACCCCATTGACGCAGATGTTGCCATCGGCAGGTTAGAATGTGCCATGCCACCCGCCGACACCGAAAATACGGATGAATTCCAACTGAACATAGAACGCACAATCGCAATGTTTACGCATAAAATAAATGCACATGCAATCATTGTGATAATTAATTCCTGTAACGCTTTTATTATCCCAGAAAATGCAGGCCAAACATCAAACCATTTGTCGTTCTTTTTTGCAACCCATACCAATACTTGAAACGGATATAGAATTAGTGCCATACCAAAATTAAATATCGCCTGAATAATCAGCAGTGCCATAAATATATTGCATGACACAAATGTTATAATCAGGAATAGTCCCGTCAGAACATTCAAAATATTTTCCCCCGCATTATGCGAAATTATCGTTAACAGACCGCGCAGCCCATTTGTCATAAATTCAAACCCACGTTTAACAATTTGATTGTTTGCGTATGACAGTGTTGCCACTGGTTGCACCAAGAATTTACATGACGATTCAGAAATCCATGCTTTTTCAACAATGTTTTGTGGGCATTCAACCTGGGGTGGGGTAAAGTTCATCTGCGGAATTGTTTGAATCAGAGCATCTGTATATAGTGAACCAAACTGTAAAAACGGATTGACCAACCATTCGGTGACGAATACTGGTCTGATTTGTAACAAAACGACGGCGGCAATGATTGCGCGTATTGCGGGTTTTAACATGTTTTCAGACATTTTGAAACCATCAACCTTGCCGATTTCATCAGATGCACTGAACCCAAAAAAACTTAACCATTGTTTTGGTAAAAATAGTTTTACCGCATATAGTCCAATCGTTATCGCCAATACCCCCCACACCAACAGGTAAATTATACCCTTGCCATTGTTAACAAAAAATTCGTATCCACCGGTTGCAACCATCATCAATGCGTCCAGTATATCTGGGATTAATGGTGATACATCCAATGCATCAACGATTTTCCAATCTGCCAGCGCGGACAAAGGCATTCCTACAATGCACATAAAAGATATAGACGCAAAAAATCGCCGGAATAAATTCATTCTCTCTGCTACTAATATTTATACTTGTCAATTATATCATAATTTGCATAGAATATGGTATAGTTAAATTCAGTATGAGGGGCATAAAAAAGTTTTGGCCGATATTTTTATCCTTCCTGCCATTATCCGCAGGGGCGGTTGCGCCGTTGGTAATTGGTGCCATCATTGGTGTTGGTGCAATCGCGGGTTTTTCAATATACCGCAGTACCGCGCCTGTAAATATGGCGGATGCACTTAATTTCTTTTCATCATGTTGGTCCTGCACAATGTTTTCAGACATAATGTCTGCAATGTCGGGAATATTACCAAATGCATTTCATGCAATTGGGATTGTTGTTGTGCCAATTGCATTGGCACTTACTGGATTATGGGTCGCATGGCGATTGTTTTCGGGATATGTGGGGGCGCCAACAAAGCCGGATGATCCGTGGGCACTTGCAGGGAATTTTGGAACACATGTTGTAAAATTGGCATTTGTGACGGGATTGCTGTTAATACCATTGCCACGTTTACTGACAGGCATTGTTATTGAACCGGTTTTTAATATTGGACTGTCAATGAATCATGCCATAACAACAATTGATAAAAACGCCCAGGAAAACTATGCAACATGTATTGTTGCAACTGCGGCTGCGGACAGGGTTTCCATTAATGACGCGCATGGCGCGTTTTCGCCGCACCTGCGTCATTCACTGGCGTGTGAATTGGCAAATGTTCATCAAATGACGGGTTTAGGTATGGCGGTGGGTTGGACAATGTTGAATATGGCGTTTAATGATAAATACATGCACAAATTAATGTGGAATATACCGATTTTCCCGAACGTGCCAATTTTCTTTGCAGGGTTATTGGTATTGGTGTTGTTCTTTATGGCGTTATTGCCGGTGCCATTGTATTTTCTGGAAATATTTATCAAACTGTCACTGGATTTGATAATGTTGCCATTTATGTTATTGGCGTGGTTGTTTTCTGGGTGGAAAGTATTTCCGCAAAACAGCAAGGATACGATTCAGCGAATCGTCAATGATGTCGTCTCTGGGACGC
>JBKSNB010000046.1:0-4653 GCA_046882025.1 Alphaproteobacteria bacterium
AAACTATTTGTGGTATAATTCACAAAGAAAAAAAGGAGTATAGATATGGTATACACAAAAAAACAAATTGATGTTTTATCTGATATTGTGCGTGCATTACGCGATGATAATACAACTGTAAGAATTACAACCGTTAACAACCCACAAGCTGATATGGATGTTCACAAAAACGATAAAGAATTTTTACCAAAGAAAGAATGGGGATCCCGTGGGACATCCGCCTATGGATGGAACCAAATGTTTGCAGAAAGCATCAGTTTGGGCGATGGAATTTCTTTACGTAGATTAAATACTGGTAAATATGTTGCGCGTACTCTAAAAGGCGATGCTGAATTTACTGATGCAGATATGAATAATGGTGATTTCGGTGCAATATGGACTAGTGCAATTATAAAAAGTCAAGAATCAACCGATAAAGATGCCTCTTATGAGAGTTATTCTGCTTTATTGCGTAATTTAAAAGATAAAACCTTGCTTGATATTGCCAAAGGTCCTGCGACAAAAAAACAAGACAAATTCTTAAAAGCCAAGGATAAAATAAAAAATTTAGGTGTAGAAACAACGAAACACCTAGACGAATATATCGCCACAAAAATTATCAACAACAACGTAAATTCTTGATAAAAACTGCCTTTAGTGGTTGCAATTATTTCAACATAGATTTGGGAAATCCAATTTGTTTTTCATAACTGTGATTTTCTATCTGATGTTGATTAGTTCCCGCAAATCAGTTCGCGAACCGCACACCAAGCATAACCCGAATAAAAACACCAGCCTAAATTGGCAGGTGTTTTTTATTTGTTTCCACAACCTTTATTTATCTTGCATATTGCCGTCCAGATTGAATTGCAGCAATTTGTTCAGGTGTAAGTATGGAATTTTGTTTTTTCTGTTTTTTATCTAACTGTGTGGTATTATTATGGTGTTCATTCTCAACCACATATTTCATTCTTTTCTCGTTAAATTTTTTCGTCAATTTGTATGTTGCGTACGTTCCAATACCGGCACCAACTGCCATAGGCACCCATACCTCTGGTGCAGAAATTGCACTTATGAAATTACTTACAACATAACCGAATCCCAGACTCCCCCCTCCTAAAACAGCCATTTTCTTAATTCCACGTCTGAATATATTTTTCTTAGCAACCTTGGACGCACCATTAACAATGGTTTTACCGCTAATCTTTTTTACAACCGACTTACCACCCTGCCAAATCCACCAAAACGGGTCTGTATAGTCCAAAACCTTGCCAACCACATATCCAAAACCACGTTTCGCGGCTTTTTTACCAACTTGTTTCGTTACAACTTTGGCAGTTTTTTTACCAAAAATTCTAACAGCACCTTTTCCAACACCCTTTAAAACAAAAGACCACATATCACACACCCCCGCTATATATCATGATAGGTATTTTATCATATAGCCCACAACAATACAATTATTATGTTGAAATGCTACACCAACATCGCAAAATGAGCTTCTTTTACACATCCACGTAACAAATAATTCCACAAACCACACACATTACAAAAAACAGCGTTTTAATTCTTCGCCGGTATCATTTTGATCAACTGATTTATTTTTGATTTCCTCTGCGGCCTTGATTTTTTGCTTCATCAGAATCATATCAGGATGATTTTGTAATTGTTCATTTAACTGGTTTATTGCAGATTCTATATCTGATTCTTTTTCCACAAATATTGGCATCACAGAATTTGCCGCCGAAAATATATCTAAATTTATTTCGTCATTCAAATCATCTATGACTGACAAATACGAACGTATATGTTGATCTTCGTGATTCAAAATAACATTATATGAACATGTGTTTGGAACATGACGTATATCAATCTGAACCAAGAAATTACTATACCCTATTACCGCATCAACATTTTTTATTCCAACACAAAAACCATCTTCGATTGATGTTATGTCTGCGGTAATATCATAATTATCAACCATCGTTGCGATAACATCACCATGTAATAAATCCATTGGCTTTAACGGTTGAACAACATCTTTTTCCCAACTTGGCTGATTCACTGTGACATCAGGTTTTAATTTATACGACACACAATCATCAGCAACCGCATTCCCTAGCATCGTCAATAACAACAAAGAAAACAAACATTTATACATTTTTCTTTAAGTATTCTGCGACAAAACTGCTGCCATAATTTTTGTATAATTCTTCGGCCAATAATACAGATGAACGCCCAGATTCGAATAACCTTAATAATCCGCCGAGTCCCCCTAATTCCGTATTCAAAATAACAGATTCATTATTAACAGGACGTGACAACAACACCGCACGTTTCAGGTTTGGATATGCCTTGCCCTGAATAAATGCCATTTCCAACGGATTCAAATTCCAATGTGCATAATCAGATTCATCCGCCGCAGGATTACGGAAAAACATAACGGTTTGCGCCTGGCCACGAACAACATCCCCTATTCCGAGTTTATCCAAAACATTTGCACGCTGAAACGCGACCATATACGCCTGACGATTTTTACGACCTTCTTGCAGACCTGCAATAAAGTTTTCACGGAACATTTTGTTTTCAAGCATTGGTGCCGTTTCATCAATCATAATAAGCGATGGATTTCCACCAGATACCGTTGTGTTATTTATTCTGTGTAATATATATGATATAACCGCCGGCGCCAACGTTTCGTCCTGCAAAATATCAGTAAAATCAAACGTTGTTAAACGTGCCTTTAAATCAAGCGTATCATATTCTTCATTAAATATTTCCCCATATTGCAGCGGATCAACCCATTTTTTCAGTGCGCTGCGCATATTCCCAGATGAAGAAAAACAACTTTCCCATAAATTTTCTAACTTTCTGTCTTTATCTGACAAATAGTCAAAATTTACCGACACTGCACGTGCGATTTCATCGGCAGACGCCGGATCATTTTGTCCAGAAATTATAGACAACCACCTGCGTAAAAACGCACGATTTGCAACTGTATCCGGCATTTTGAACGGGTTTAGATGCGTTTCAAATGTGTGACTCATGGGGTCTGCATCTTTTTCCTTGCCCTGCATAGTCACGTATTTACCACCAACAGACAATGTAAATATCTCTGCACCCTTATTTCTATCAAAGAAAAATGCCTTTAACTTTTGATGACGCAACGACTGGGCAATTAAAAATGAAAACAGTGTTGTTTTACCGCCACCTGTTGGCCCAATTGTAAGCGTATGACCAACCGCCGCCGGTTTATCAGAAACATGAAATTGAAATTGATACGGTGTTCCCTGCGCTGTTGGGAAAACAACCAACGGACCTTCGCCCCAATCAGAATTTGGTACACCCGCCGGTGTTGTATCCATTGGCACACTGATTGCCGCAGTACGTGATAATAACTTAAAACTGCGCGGAAATGTATCAAAACCCGGAATTAATGAAAACCACGCTACATCAGATGCAAACGTTTCAACCACAGGCGAAATACCAAAAGATGCAGATATTTTCTTGAAATCATCAATACTTTTATCCAAATCATCAACTGTTTTTCCAAACAATATAAATACAGGGTAATAATTAACCAACGTTTGGTTTCCAGAAATATTTTCATCCATAACTGATTTTGCCTGTGATACCTGCTCCATCGTGGAATCTTTATCTTCATCTGCGGTGGCCTGCCTTTGACGGATAGCAGATTCTATATCAGATGTTCCCATAATATGAAAACCATTCATTGTTATCATTTCACATTGAATTGTTGATATAGATGTAAAAAATTCTTCATCCATATAATCTGGCGCAACCTTAAACGATAACATTGCCGCATACATATCAACATTTCCGGCACTATAACGAACCAAACCATTATCCAAAAATTCAACATTATCAACCGCAACATTTTGTGAAATATTTTTATCACATGTGCGCGGTTGTGGCTTTGTAATTGGTGACAAAACCCGACCGAAAAACCGTGCAGGATTATCATTTGAATTATTTTTTAATACAACCGGCTTATATGCCGATAATATAGATTCTATATAACTTGAATATTGATTTAATTTTTCATGTCTATTATCCCCAGACACAGACAAAACAATATAATAATTATTAACAAAAATTTTAAGACCCTGACTGCGCCATTTGTCATAAATTTTCTGTAATACAGGTTGATGAAATTCATATTCAGAATTTTGTTCAATTCTGTCGCGTGTTGAATAAAAACGCATTATCACGTTTGGATCATGAATTTGATTAAATAATTGTGTTCGCAGGTCTAAAAATTTTTCACGTGTCTGATTATCCTGCATAGATGTTTGAACACCATACAAACGATAAACACGTATCAGGGTATTATTTTCAACCTCAATACAATCATCTTTATAAACATTTTTAAATGGTAAATATTCAGAATAACTAGCATATCCAAATTTTGGAAATATCTTTTTAGTCAATACAGGAATATATATTAACAATATAATAAACACCAAAACCGTCGCCATAACTAGGATGGTCATAGTCATCGGAAATCTAGTCCCAGCAAAATATTCAAATATATTTTCCATTATGCAATCAACCGTTTTGGTATTTTATGTTTCATTATTTGTATTTTTGCAGATATAATTTGACCAATTTGTGGATCTTTCTTAGAAATTCCCATCAAAATAAAATGAACCA
>JBKSNB010000047.1:0-2008 GCA_046882025.1 Alphaproteobacteria bacterium
CGTTTGATAATTCGTTGCTACCGTTATAGGCATGAGATGTCCTTACTGTAATTCGTCTGATAGCAGAGTCGCAGATTCACGCCCTGATACCGAAGATTCGGTTATCAAGCGTCGTCGTGTTTGCAATCAATGTGGGGCAAAATTTACCACGGTTGAACGTGTTCAAATGCGCGATTTGATTGTTCGCAAAAATAATGGGAAACTGGAACCGTTTGATCGTGAAAAATTGCGCCGCAGTATAAAATTGGCGTGTCACAATCGTGATGTTGGTGATGAACAGATTGAACGTTTTGTTGCGTCGATTCAGCGCCGATTGGAAACCGACAGTATGGATGATACGGTGACTAGTGCGGCGGTTGGTCAAATGGTATCAGATTCGTTGTTAAATTTAGACCCAATTGCATTTGTGCGTTTTGTATCGGTTTATCGTCGCTTTTCTAAAGTATCTGACTTTAAAAAAATCATAGATCAAATCCCAGAGGCAGATGATGATGCAATTGTGTGTAAATTGCCGAAATCATCATTATTCTAGAAATATGAAAAAAATAGTTTTGTTTTTTATCGCAATATTGTTGCCGGTGTCGGTGTTCGCGCGGCCTGTTATTGATGTGCTGACGGATTCTGATGCAGAAATTTATGAACAGATATTTTTATTGCAATCCAAGGAAAAAATTGATTCCGCAAAAAAATTAGAATCACAATTAACAGATAAATTGTTGATGAATGAAGTTTTGTATCAACGTTTCATTTCTAAGACATATCATACACGCGGGACAGAGGTTGCAGATTGGATGAAAAAATATTATGACATGCCCGGTGCACAACGTATGTATAAATTGGCGGGAATAAAACAGGTTCAGGTACGTAAAGCGTCTGTGCCGGCGATATTAACCGGTGGGGCGTCTATTGAAACTGCGCAATCGGAAACGTGGACCGCAAAAAAATATGCCGACAAGGTTGAAAAAAATATAACTGCATTTAAACGCGCAATCAGAAACGGCAGTACTAAGACAGCACGAATAATTTTGCAGGACAACAGTTTTAAACGTAAGTTAACAGAATCTGATTATGGGCGTTTGGCGGGACGCTTGGCATATTTGTATTATACAAATGGCGAATTTGAATTGGCCAAGAAGTGGGGGTTTGTTGCTTCTGATGCAAGCAGTGAATATGGTTTATGGACAATGGGGTTGTTGTATTATAGGGAAGATAATTTTAAGGAAAGTGAGAAGTATTTCAGTAAAATTTTAGATTTAAAACAAATAAATAATGCGCGTAAGACAGAGGCGGCTTTCTGGGCAGGGCGTGCGGCAGATGCAAATGGCGATTCGTCCAAGGCAAAGGGATATTGGAAAATTGGGGCGGCACATCCAATGGCTTTTTATGGCGCATTGTCTGCAACAATGTTGGGGAATAGTCCTGAATATGAATTTTTTGAACAAGAAGCGACGGATGAAGATATTGATGCATTGCGGGAATCTAAGTACGGCAAAATGGCGTTGGCATTGTTGCAGGTTGGACAATCACAACGTGCAGAAGAATATTTGAAATACTTAATTACGTCAAAGGCATCTGATAAGACACTGCATGCAATAAATTCTGTGGCAACAGATTATGGAATGCCGCGTGTCGCGATTCAGGTTTCAGGTGTGGTTAAGGATAGGGGAATATTAGAAATAGATGATGATATTATTTATTCGGCGCAGTATCCGTTGCCAGATTGGGAACCTATGGGCGGATGGTCTATTGATAGGGCGTTGTTGTTGGCAATTACAAAGCAAGAAAGTGGATTTAAACCAAATGCAAAATCTACGGCAGGTGCAAACGGGTTGATGCAGATTATGCCCAGTACGGCAAAACGTGTCGCACGTAAAAACAATGTCAAGATGTCTGATATTGATATGTCGAATCCTGAACACAATATGTTTTTAGGTCAGCAATACATTGTAGATTTATTGGCGCATCCTGATATTAATAATAATATTATAAAAATGTTGGCGGCATATAA
>JBKSNB010000048.1:0-10890 GCA_046882025.1 Alphaproteobacteria bacterium
CCCAGTTCACGTTCACTGCACATCATACCGTCAGAGGTTACACCGCGTAATTTTCCAGATTGAATAACCATGTCACCAATTCTGCAACCGGGACGCGCCAAGACCGATATTAAACCGGTGCGCGCATTTGGTGCGCCACATACAACCTGGCGCAGGGCGCCAGACCCATCGTCCACCATTAACACATGCAAATGGTCTGAATTTTCATGCGGTTTGCATTCAACAATCTTTGCCGCAATTGGTGGCACAGGTTCTATAAAATCTTCAACCTCTAAACCGATACGATTTAACGTTGCCTCTATATCACGCGCAGACAAATCTGTATCCAGGTAATCACGCAACCAATCATATGTCCATTTCATTTTATATCCCCCTTAAAATTAAAAACCATTATTTTTCAACCATCTGATATCGCCACTATACAAATCACGCAAATCAGGCAGGTTATATTTCAACATTGCCAATCTATCCATTCCGAAGCCAAAGGCAAACCCCTGATATTCATCTGGATTTACATTACAATTTTTTAACACGTTTGGGTGCACCATACCGGCGCCTGCAATTTCCAACCATTTGCCATTGTTCCATTTAATATCTATCTCTATCGATGGTTCAGTAAATGGGAAATAAGATGGGCGTATACGCATTTCCAATTCGCGTTCAAAGAATTTTTCTAAAAATGCATGTATCGTTGATACCAAATCTGACATTGTTATACCCTTATCGACACACAAACCTTCGACCTGGCGGAAAGTTGGACCATGGGTTGCATCCATTTCCTTGCGATATGTGGGGCCAACACCAACCATTTTAATTGGAACGCCCCGCGATTCCATTGCACGAATTTGAATTGCAGATGTCTGGGTGCGCATAACATTGCCGTTTTCAAAAAAGAACGTATCCTGCATATCACGGGCAGGGTGATACGATGGGGTATTTAATGCAGTAAAATTATGCCAATCATCTTCAACCTCTGGCCCTGTTAAAACATCAAAACCAAACGATTCAAATATAGATGTTATTTCACGCAATGTATGCGTTAGAGGGTGCACAGCACCACGTTGTTCAGGTGCACAATCTAACGTCACATCAATATATTCAGACGCTAATTTTTTATTCAACGCGTCTGATTCCAATTCCGCCTGGCGTGATTTGAATAATTCACGCAAAGCAGCGTTTTCCCTGTTCAACGCTGCACGTTCATCATTTGACAATGTCGCCATCTGTTTCAGACGCGCCGTCATAGTCCCGTTTTTACCAAATGTCGCGGTATATAGAGATTGTAATTCTTCCAATGATTTAATGTTTTTTATTTGTTCCTGCATAGCCATACCTTAAAATTGAATAAAGCCGTCATATAGACGGCTTTATTATTACAAAACAAAACGTTGCCGCCAAGTGTTTATTTATCACCTGCGATAAATCGTTTTGCAGTATCAATCAATTTAACAAAATTTGAATCGTTGTCATACGCCATTTGTGCCAACACCTTACGATCCAGGTTAACACCCGCCTTTTTCAAGCCGTTCATAAATTGGCTGTATGTCAAACCATTACTGCGCACAGCAGCATTGATACGGACGATCCACAAACCACGAAATTCGCGTTTTTTAACACGTCTGTCGCGATATGCATACTGACCCGCCTTTTCTGTTTTTTCGCGTGCCGCACGATATGTTGAATGATGACGACCCAAGTAACCCTTGGCGCGCGCCAATATTTTGTTATGTTTTTGTTTTACGGTTGTACCACGTTTAACTCTTGCCATAATATACCCCCTTAATTATTTCAAACCATATGGGGCCAGGATTTTCGCCTGAGACACCATGTTTTCATTTAAATACTGTGGCTTTGTTCCAGCGTTATTTGCACGCTTAGAATGATGCGACAGACATTTGTGGTGTGCATTTCTGGCAACGCGGATTTTACCGGTCGCAGTCATAGACGCACGTTTTTTCATGTACGATTTTGTCTTTAATTTTGGCATTTTTTTACCTCTTATTAATATATCCTGATGGCAACGCCATGCCATTTTGGACGGTTAACGGCTTATATTTTGGCAGAATAAAAAGAAAAATCAAGTTTTTATTGAATATTTTAATGTTAATGGCTAAACTCTTAACGATGATACAAGATAAGGCACCAGCCAGAATATATAAGTGGATAAAATCCGCATTGGCGGCAATGGTTTTGCCGGTCGTTTTCATATACATCATGATTGCAAAACCAGATTACAAATTAATGAATGGGATGGCACATGTTGTGGTGCCGGTCGCACAGTTTATTGGCGATGTTATAACATGGCCTGTGCGCGTGATAGGCGATACAGTTAATAACATTCGTGAATTATCAACACTGCGCACAGAGAACGAAATCTTGCGCGCCCAATTGGATGAAGCGTTAACAAACAAAAATATATGCAATATCGCGATTCTTGAAAACAAAAAATTGCAAAATGAACTGGATTTGGTCAATGCACAACCCCAGGAAGCACTGATTGCAGATGTTATGTATGATAACACAACACTGCACCATAACACATTTATAATAAATCGCGGAACAGACGATAAAATTGAACGCGGAATGGCGGTTGTATCAACAGACGGTTTGTTGGCCGGTGTTATAGTGGATACAGCAAATAATTTTTCACGTGTTCGCGCACTTAGTGATAACGATAGCAATATCGCCGTCCGTATTGTTGGAACAGATGTATACGGCTTCCTGCAAGGCAACGGGTCCAAGACCGCAAAAATAGGTTTGTTCAGTAAACCTGATTTCCGGGCAAATCCTGGGGCAAAATTAATAACCAGTAATATTAGTGGCGTTCTGCCCGGGGGGATTTTTGTTGGAAATATAAAAAATCAGAATGATATAGATGTCTTAAATCCACGAAACATATCACGCGTTATGGTATTAAAATTCAACGGCAGAAATGGTTATAAATGAAACAGAGCATTGTTAGTTTTATAAAAAAAATATTTCCATTTATTATGGTGATTGCCCTATGGCGGTTGGGACACCATTTTTGGAATCCAGGTGGAATTTTGGCAATTATACCAATATTTTATTGTTCGTTTGTGAAAAAAACACCGTATTTTACTATATTTGCAGTGATTTTCTGTTTTTTAATTGATTATAATTTTGACACAAAATTGTTCTGGACAACGATTTATTGCCTGATATATGCAGTCAATGGTTTTCAGAATTTTATAAATTTGTCAGTGGCACAAAACAATGCGATATATCCTTTTATGATTTTTTTAGGTTGTGCAATCGTGTTGTTATCAATTGTGCACTTAAATTGGACGGTGCTATTCAGAATGCTGTGGATGTTTTCGTGGGTGTCACTGATGTATATTCCAACAACAGAATTAATCAAAAGGGTATCCTATGATTGATTCCGAAGTTTCACGTGTGTTTGATCGACGCAGTGCACTGTTTTTAACAACGGGGGCGGTTTTAACATCTATATTAATTCTGCGAATGCTGCAAATGCAATTGTTTGAATACAAATCATACAAACAAAAAAGCGAAAGCAATTCATTCAGAATTCAAATTAATATGCCGGAACGCGGCAAGATTCTGGACAGAAATAATTCTGTAATTTCACAGGATAGACCCATATACAGAATATATTTAGTTCCAGAAGAAGTTGTCGACCTGGACGAATTGTTAACATCTGTATCATCTGTGATAACGATTAAGCAAAAAACCATTAAACGTATACACGAACAAATCAGGAAACAGGTACGATTTCAACCAATATTAATCGCAGAAAACACAAATTGGGGGATTCTGGCAAATATTCAGGCAAAAAATATTCCAGGTTTGTATGTTACCAGCGGGTTTGCCCGCAAATACGAAATGGGACCCGCAGGGGCCCAGATATTTGGATATGTTGGCGAACCATCAAAACCCGTGGCAAACACACCATTTTTTACAACTGGGATAACAGGGCTGGAAAAAACATATGAAAAAACACTGGCCGGAACACCCGGGCAAACCGTTATGATTACCAATGCCGTCGGTCGAATCACTGGTGAAGACAAAGAACAATTTACCCCTTCGATTATGGGCAGCAACATTAAAACAACCATTAATACAAACGTTCAACGGGTGATGTTTGATAAATTAACCGAATATAAATCTGGGTGTGGGGTTGCATTAGACATAGAAACAGGTGATATTTTAGCAATGGTATCAACCCCTAGTTTTGATCCTGATAATTTTTCAGCTGATGATGGCGATGAATACATAGGGGCACTGCGGGCTGATTTTGCAAAACCATTTATGAACAAGGCCTTAGAAGGACTATACCCCCCGGGATCAACATTTAAGATTGTTGTGGCATTGGCGGCACTGGAATCAGGCGCATTGTCACCAAATGAAAAAATTTTCTGTCCGGGACATTGGGATTATGGGGACCGACGCTATCATTGTTGGCAATCTGGCGGACATGGTCACGTTGATTTAGCGGGCGCACTGGCACATTCGTGTGATACGTATTTTTATCAAATTGCACTGCGCATAGGAATCGACGCAATAAAGGCAATGGCGGTAAAACTGGGGTTCACAGAAAAATATATTACTGATATTTTCGTTCGCCAAATGGCGGGGATAATCCCAGATAGAACATGGAAAGAAAAAAACATCGGGGCAGGTTGGGTTCATGGCGACACCATTATTTCAGGTATTGGCCAGGGATTTATTTTAACCAATTGTTTGCAATTGGCCGTTATGATGGCGCGTGTCGCATCAAACAAGGTTGTAATTCCACGTATTATTTATTCGGACATAAAACCACAATTTGAAAACTTAAATTTACAGAAAAAAAATATCCAATACGTATTTAATGGGCTAGAGCAGGTCACAAAACCCGGCGGAACCGCATCAGGCAGTGCAATAAATGTAAATGGTGCAAAAATGGGCGGTAAAACCGGAACATCACAGGTGCGCAGTATTTCTAAAAAAGAACGCGCAACAGGTGTTTTAACAAACGAACAATTACAATGGAACATGCGAAACCATGGTTTGTTTGTTGGCTTTGCCCCAACCGATAAACCACGATATGCGGTATGTGCAATAACCGAACATTCTGGTGGTTCTGGCCAGGCGGCACGCACAGTTTCCGCCGTAATGCAAGAATTATTAAAAGGTAGCAAATAACATGGCAAATCAAACACGTGTTTCAAATGCAAATATGATGGGGTTCAGTGAAAAATTATCACGATTTTCGTTGCCGATGTTTATTCCAATGTGCCTGGTTTTAACACTATCTATTATTGTTTTGTTTTCTGCGGGTGGCGGCGCATGGAAACCGTTTGCATTGTCCCAGATGTTAAAAATTCTGTTTGGGCTAGCGATATTTTTTGTGGTTGCGTTTACAAATATAAAGACATGGCTTAAATCAGCAAACGCAATATATATTTTTGCCTTAGTTTTGGTTATATTGGTCACATTTATCGGACATACCGGAATGGGCGCGCAACGATGGTTAAGCATTGGACCCATAAATATACAACCATCAGAATTTATTAAAATCGCCCTGTTTTTGGCATTGGCACGATATTTTGCATGGATGAATTCTGTCGAATTAACCCAGGCAAAAAATTATATTGTTCCAACACTATTAATGTTATTGCCGTTTGGATTAATTGTGCTGCAACCTGATTTAGGAACAGCAATATCACTGGGGCTGATTACAATTGGTATGTTTTATATTGTCGGTGCCCCAAAAAAGTGGTTTATGATTGCGGGTATTTTGGCAATAATGGCTGCACCTGTTGTTTGGTATGTTGGTTTGCATGATTATCAACGTGACCGTATAATAACATTTATTAATCCTGACCATGATGCCCAAGGTGCCGGTTATCAAATAACCCAGGCAAAAATTGCATTCGGCAGTGGTGGTTTTGTGGGCAAGGGATACCTGCAAGGAACACAATCACAACAATCGTTTTTACCCGAAAAGCAGACAGATTTTATATTTACTATGTATGGCGAAGAATTTGGATTTTTGGGCGCACTTATACTGCTTATTATATATAGTTCTATTATTGTTGTTTTGTTTTGGGCGGCAAAAACATGCCGAAACAGGTTCGGACAATTGGTCTGTTTTGGTTTTATGTTGAATTTTTTTGTTTATTATTTTATAAATATATCCATGGTTTTAGGGTTGATGCCAACCGTTGGGGTGCCGTTGCCATTGATGTCTTTTGGTGGCAGCAGTTTGATTTCCCTGATGTTTGGTTTCGGATTGTGTCAAAATGCACATATTCACAAAGACCAACAATTATCTGCCAAAGGAAGTTGATAAAATGAATTTACTGATTGTTGAATCACCGTCAAAAGCAAAAACAATTGAAAAATACCTGGGGGGCGGTTGGCGTGTTATTGCATCTGTTGGACATGTGCGCGACCTGGTTCCAGAAAGTGGTAGTGTTGATATTGCCAAAGATTTTGAACCAAAATGGCAAATAATGGATGGTAAGGAAAAGGTATTAAAAAATATTATTAGTGAAGTATCCAAGGCAGATGCAGTATACCTGGCGTCCGATCCGGACCGTGAAGGTGAGGCAATAGCATGGCATATTATGGACATTCTGTCTGAACGGGATGCAATCGGGAAAACACCAATATATCGTGTTGCGTTTCATGAAATAACAAAAAACGCGGTAATGGATGCAATCAAAAACCCGCGCCAGATTGACCAAGATTTAGTTAATGCCTATATGGTACGCAGAATCTTAGATTACCTGATTGGGTTTGAAATATCACCCCTAACACAGCGCAGAAACATTGGAAAGTCCGTTGGGCGTGTGCAATCGGTTGCGGTAAAATTGGTTGTTGATCGTGAACGCGAAATTGATGATTTTAAGCCCGTTGAATATTGGTCGGTAAGCGCAACATGCAATAAAAACCGTGAAACGTTTAATTCAACATTGTCATCTTATAATGGTAAAAAAATCGACAAGATGACCATTGAAAATAAAAATCAGGTTGATAAGATTTTATCTAGTATCGGTAAACCCGATGTATGCGCATCTGTTGTTGATATTAATAAAAAGAATACGTCACGCAAACCGTCTGCACCGTTTACAACCAGCACCCTGCAACAGGAAGCCGCACGAAAGTTATATTTTTCGTCTAAGAAGACAATGTCGGTCGCACAAAAATTGTACGAACAGGGTTTTATTACATATATGCGAACCGATGCGACAAATTTATCTGAATTCGCGATAAATGAAATCAGAAATTATATCGGTAATAAATATGGCGATAAATTCTTGCCAGCCAAGGCAAATATTTATGTAACAAAATCTAAAAATGCCCAGGAAGCACACGAAGCAATTCGTCCGACACATTTTGATTCTGAAAAAAACGATTTAAGTGGCGATGAAGCAAAGTTATATGCGTTGATTTGGAAACGAACAATCGCATGTCAGATGACAAATGCAGAATTTGATAGTGTTAGTGCAGATATAAAAATTGATAACAAAGATATTATTTTCCACAGTGTTGGAACAACCAAGACGTTTGACGGTTTTACCCGCGTTTATACCGAAGATAAAGATGATGATAATGATGACAAAGAATCCAAGTTACCATTACTGGCGGTTGGCGATAAAATTGTAATATCTGATATTTTACCTGAACAGCACTTTACACAACCCCCAGCACGATATACCGAAGCATCATTGGTTAAAAAATTAGAAGAACTGGGGATAGGGCGCCCATCGACATATGCGACAATCATGTCCACTATCGTTGATAGGAAGTATGTTGAACAGGATAAACAACATCGTTTTCATCCAACAATCGGCGGGTGGATTGTTGTTGCATATTTATCAAAATATTTTTCTGAATTGGTCGATGTTAATTTCACCGCTAAAACAGAAGATACACTGGATGACGTATCAAATGGAAAAACAAAAAAACTGGACGCATTACATGATTTCTGGGGACCAACAAAATCTATGATTGATGCAGCCAAGACAATTAAAACAACCGAAATTATTGATACGGTAAACGAATTTATGAATAAACATTTGTTCCCAGATAATAATGATGTTTGTCCAACATGTCATGGAAAATTAGGAATTAAATTGTCTAAGTTTGGTGCATTTATTGGATGCTCTAATTATCCAACATGCAATTACACAAAAAAGATTGGTGGTGAAACAGTTGATACAAAAGCAGAAAGTTCAGACGTTGATTTGGGTGATGGAATATTATTCAAAATTGGTCGTTTTGGTCCATATGTCACAGATGGTGCTAAAAACGTAAGTGCAAAAAAATACACTGCTGAAACAATAACACTGGATATTGCACGTGAATTATTAAATGGCGAAGTAAAAAAATCTGCTGCGATTGAAATTGGTAAAAATCCGTCCACAGATAAAATGATTTATTATTATGCGTCTGGTCGATATGGACCGTATATTTCATCAAATCGTGTAAATGTCAGTGTGTCTGTGCAACCTGATTTAGATACAGCGATTGATTTAATCAATAATAAAAAATCACCTGCGCGGCGGGGTAAAAAATAAAATTGGCTAAATATGATAATTCTTTTACCGATGAACTGCGTGCACGATTATCATTGGTCGATGTGGTTGGGCGACGTGTGCCACTCGCCAAAAAGGGGCAAAATTATTGGGGGTGTTGTCCATTTCATAACGAAAAAACCCCCAGTTTTTCTGTAAATGAAGAAAAAGGATTTTACCATTGTTTCGGCTGTGGCGAACATGGTGATATTATCTCGTTTACAATGAAAGCAGGTAATATGGATTTTAGGGCGGCTATTGCTGAATTGGCAGATATGGCGGGATTAAAATTACCAGAATATAAACCCAAAAGTCCTGAAAAAATCGCATCCGAACAATCATATATTTCAATATATAATGACGCGCAAAAAATCTATGCAGATGCATTATTTTCTGAATCTGGGGCGGGGGCATTAAACTATATTCGTGGACGCGGATTTAGTGATGATATGATAAAAAAATATGGTATTGGATATGCCGGGAAAAACAACGTTTTAATAAATAAATTCGTTAATATTAAACAGGATAAATTACTGGAAACCGGATTGGTTCGTCGTGGTGAATATGGTTTATATGATTTCTTTCGTGATAAATTAATGTTTCCTATATTTAATGCAAACGGACAAATTGTCGCATTTTCTGGACGCAGTTTAGATGGGTCAGAACCAAAATATATAAATACGTCTGATACAGAAATGTTTCATAAACGTCAAACTATATTTGGTTTTAATTTTGCACGCGATAGCATACATCGTAAAAATCGTTCCATTGTTGTTGAGGGTCAAATTGACGCAATTCAAATGCAATGTAATGGTTTTGGTGAAACGGTTGCGCCACTTGGTACTGCGCTAACCGAAGATCATATTGCAATGCTGTGTAAATCTAACCGTAATATTATTTTCTGTTTTGATGGCGATGGGGCAGGGCAAAAGGCCGCCGCACGTGCATGTGGTATCGTTCTGCCGTTTTTACGTGATACATCTGATGTAAAATTTGCATTTGTGACCGGTGGCAAGGATCCAGATGAAGTATTAAAAACATCGGGTCAAAGTGGAATGGAAAAAATTATAGATTCTGCAATTCCATTAATAGATTTTCTATGGCAAATCACAAACGAAAAATTCATTACATCAACCCCAGGCGGACGCAGCCAGGCAGAAAAATTCTTGAAATCTGAAATTGATAAAATTACAGATACTGATTTCAAAAAAGAAATTATTCAAGAATATAATCAAAGAAAATTTAATCAATGGCACGCATGGAAAAAATCAAATGCAAATGATGTAAAAATTGATTTGCCGGCGGCTGATAATCTGACAAAAAATATGTTGGTTTATATAATTGATAAATATCCACAAATCGCATCACAATACGCAGATTTTTTATGTAAACTTAATATATCGTTTGATTCTGAAAATGTTACAGATTTTAATTTATCTGAACATGATGCCGAAAATTACATTTATTCATTGAAACTTAATTTTGACTTAAAACAACTAAAACAAGAAAAAAAAGAATTATTATCACAAATGGTAAAAACTGGTGAAATTGCCGACAAAATACCGGAAATAGATAAAAAAATCGCCGAAATTACCGGCGAAATTGAAAGATTATTGTATAAAAACGATTAATACCGGCATTTTTGATAAAAAACATCAAAAAAGCCGGTAATTTTTTTTTAATTATTAAACAAGAAATGACATATATCACCCGGTTGCATAATGTATTCTTTACCGACTGTTCGCATTTTGCCCGCTTCACGAACAGGTAATTCGCCACCATATTCGATAAAGTCAGATGATGATATAACCTCTGCCCGGATGAAACCTTTTTCAAAATCAGTATGAATTTTGCCGGCGGCCTGGGGGGCAGTAAAACCAGTCTTTATTGTCCAGGCATGTGCTTCCTTTGGACCAACGGTATAAAAAGTTTGCAGACCTAATGTTTTATAACCTGTTTTTATAACCTGGTCTAATCCTGATTCTTTTAAACCTAAATCTTCCAAAAACATTTTGCGTTCATCTGTATCAACAATCTGGGCAATTTCCATCTCTATTTTTGATGAAATTATTAACACTGGTGATTTATCAGAATATTTTTCAACAACCATATCTGAAAATTTATTACCGGTTGATGCCGATGCTTCGTCAACGTTACATACGTAAATAACAGGTTTTGCAGTTAATAAATTAAATGGTTTAGCATCAACACCTGAATCACGCGCAGGCACACCAGATTCAAGTGCTTTTTTTATTGTATTTGCAGATTCAAGTAATTTAATTGCATCTTTATCCTGGCCATGCGCCTTTTTTTCAAGGTTTTTTATTTGTTTTTCTAAACTTTC
>JBKSNB010000049.1:0-2363 GCA_046882025.1 Alphaproteobacteria bacterium
TTTCAGCAACATTATAATGATTGTGCACCCGAATGGCGATAACAACTATTGCCAATATTATAACGATAAATGCGCACATAATCGGAAACCAATATGATTTCAGCGTATTAGTTTTTTCGTTGTCATTATTTGACTTAGCAAACGTATCTTGTTGTTTCCAAAATTTACGTGTAAAGTTCCTGCGTTGCTTGTGCCAAGAATTTTGATTATGAATTGCATTTGCAATCATATCGTCTGTTGAATTTTTTGTATTAACAATAGCCATATCTTATAATCTCCGTGTAAAAACAATGTGTAAAGTATTGCAAAAAACCTTTCTTTGTCAATTCATTTGTGATACAATCTGCAATAAATCAAAGGAAACGTCATGAAAAACATTGGAATTATAACAACAGGTGGCGATTGCAGTGGTCTGAACACCGTAATTGATCGGATAAAGCGTGGTGCTGATCGGCGGGGCTGGCATGTTTTGGGGATAGTTGACGGCATAGATGGGCTGAGTGCAACAAAACCAAACGTAATTGAGATAAATTCTATAACTGCTCCGTCTGAAATATCATACTTAGCAGGCAGTATTTTACGCAATGGTAACCCAAACAGATTGGATTATATGTCTGACAAAGAAGGTAAGGGGAATTTGTCAAAACTTAATACCGCAATAAAAAAATCATTACAAAAACTTAACCTAGATGCATTAATTTTGATTGGTGGCAACGGCAGTTTGTCCTTAACCTGGACCACACGGGAAACATATTTGGATGTTCAGGTAATATGTATCCCAAAAACGATTGATATGGATGTGCCTTTGACCGACAGAACCGTTGGATTTGATACGGCGGTTCAACAATTAACATCGTTTTGCGACCAATTAATGATGACCGCGCGCAGTCACCATCGTTGGTTTGTCGTTCAATCTATGGGACGTGAATGTGGACAATTGGCACTACATGCAGGAATTGCATCTGGGGCATCTGCAATTTTAATTCCAGAAATAAAATTTAACACATCTGATTTGGTTAAACACATTCAGAAATCAGACAATGATTTCGGTATCATTATGGTATCAGAAGGCGTTAAGATACGTGGACATTCGGGACGTCCCGCAGATATGATTGCCCGCGAATTGGACAAGAACGGAATAGCAAATCGCACTGCATATCCGGAACACCTGCAACGCAGTGGTGACACAACTGCACCTGACCGGATATTGGCGACACAATTTGCTGAATGTGCATTGTCGGCGATTGAAAACAATGAAACGTACGTTATGACGGCAATTCAGGGCAACGAATGCAAAACTGTTTCTATGTTGGACGTAACCAATGCAGGACATGGTATTCCAGACCCCAACATCAAGGGTTTGACGATTTCAGCATCAAACATTGAACCAAACAATAAAATGTTGCATATTGCCCAAGAAATGGGTATATATGTTGGTGATGTTAAATAGGAAACCAAGTGAATAAATTAAACTATTTTTCTGAAAACTGGTATGAAGCCACCGAAAAATTTATAAAATCTGCGGCACCATATCATGCTGATTTATTGTGGTGTTATAACCCAAACGTAGAATTTGACATCCCATACGTATCAATTGGATGTGGTTCAGATAATATTGTGATAAATTCTGGGGTTCATGGGCTAGAGGGATATTTTGGGTCGGCGGCCCAGATAATGTTTTTACAGGAATTCGCACCAAAATTATCCGATGAAATTTTGCATAAATATAGAATAACCCTGATTCATTGTATAAATGGTTGGGGAATGCAGAATCGCATGCGCGAAGTGCGCGATAATACAAATGGTGGTTTGGTGGATTTGAACCGCAACTTTGGCATAGATTTTTCAAAACCTGAAAATCTGCCAAAAAACGAGAAATATAAACTGACGCACGATTTGTTGGTAAACACCCCCGGCGGTCATGATAAATTGCAAAAAATGATAACATTTTACCGCGCCAATAAAAACAACGGCGTTTGGGATTCTATCAAGAACGGTCAATATTACGAACCGTATGGTCTGTTCTATGGCGGTCACAGGACAACGGATGAGGCCAAAATGACACTGGACATATATGATAAAATAATACGCGATGACACAAAATCATTGATATCAATTGGGTTGCATACTGGGCTGGGGCATTTTAATCGTGCCCAGGGCAAAACAACATGCGAATTATTAGTATCACATCCGTCAAATCATAAAAACACAAAACAATTTCGTCAGATATTCAACGGAATTATACCGGTGACTGCCGATGAAGATGCTGTAAATGGCCCCGTATTACAAGGGGATTTGGTTGATTGCCTGGAACAAAGATATAACAATATTCCAACATATACCGCAGATATAGAAATTGGAAC
>JBKSNB010000050.1:0-4164 GCA_046882025.1 Alphaproteobacteria bacterium
CCATTGTGGATATACGGATTATAAATTTGTAATTCCAACCGTTGAAACCACAGATAAATACATACGTAACGAAACATCAAAATGGGAAACAAAACCAGAAATTGTCCCATCCGGGCAACGATATGATATATATTCCAAAACATATGTTGCCATCGCTGCGAGTGGGACTGTATCCGCCGAACTAGCAATGATGCATGTTCCTGCGATAATTGTATATAAAATGAATCGCGTAACAACATTAATTGCACGATTATTAATCCGGGTGCGCTGGGTATCATTGGTTAATATACTATTAAATCGTGGCGTATATCCTGAATTATTAGGTTCGGATGCAAATATAAATAATATAATGAACGAATTTTGCCACCTAATTGTGCCAAGTGTTCGTGAAAAAATGATTCAGGATTTACAACAGGCCGACAAAATGTGGCGAAAAAACAATACAGATGCGGGTCAAATAATCGCCGAATCAATTATGCAATAACCGATTTCTAACTGCCAGAACTAGTCTCACATTTTTTGCTAGTTTCGTTCCACACCAGTCCTGATTGGCATTCACATTTTTTGCTAGTTTCGTTCCACACCAGCCCTGATTGGCATTCACATTTTTTGCTTTCCGAATTCCACTTTTGCGTCAATGGGCATACTGGTATAGATGAATTATTAACCGCCGTGCACCAGTTATCAACACTCTTTTCATCCCAACTATCTGCGATTGTATCTTTTTCTGCATAACATTGACGATCCTTCGGGCTGTCGGCATCTTTTTCTGTTTGTATCGGCAAACCTGCAAAACAACTTACCGTTTGACCGTTTTTGCTACGTCTATATCCATTTTCCCAACAAGAACAAAAACCCCACGAATTAATATCAACATTTTTATCGTAATTTAGCGGGCACATATTTTCACCATCCAGAATTCCATATCCATCCCCGAAATTGCCGGCTTTTTTAAGTTTACATATATTGCCACTTTCAACATCACTACCAGTACCAACATCAACAGTATATCCATCCTGCAATCCCACGTTTTGTGCTGTAATAAAACTGCCCCCTAAATTGGAACAATTAATCGACAAAATATCTACTATTTGGTTATAAATCTCTGTTGCAACACCTGCAGCGCGCAAACCACGATTAATAAATTCAGTATCACCCACAACCTTCACAACCTTTCCATAATAATAAGTTCCAGGAACATCACAAGATTCTTTTACTGTATATGTAATATCTCCTTTGTCGACTTCGCTCGTCGCACATTTACGATCAAAGCCACCAAAGGCGGTTTCTATGACATCTTTACATGCTGCAACGGTTGTCAATTGCTGTGCACATTCTGATAGTATATTACCGTTTTCATCATATAGTGTAAACCAATCTGGCGCGTATACCGAACCAGAAGCAAATGGTGCGTTAAAAGATGTTTTTTTATCAAACAAACCACTATACGGATAATAAAAATTTTCATAATTTGTTCCGCCATAACTATCAAAGCACTGTTTTACAATTGCCCGACACGCCGTCAAAACATCTGTATTCTGGCGGTTTTCAATATACTGTGCTATTATCCCCCCCTTATCACTATCCGTATCAAACATATTGTCACAGGATTTAACATAATCTGTGCACAATGCGCCATTTAATGCAATTGCATCTGGTTGAACAATCAAATCATTTCCATCAATCAAACCACGCATTGCCGCCGTAATAGACGCATCCCCATTCATATAACATGACGACACAAAATCAAAGCAACCTTGTTTTATTTCGGCAACCTTATCCTGCTGGGCATAATAAATGTCCACCATCGCCTTGTCCAGATAATCAGCCCATACATCATCAGCATTTTCGACACATTTTGCCAATGCTGGTTCAGCAAATTTCTTGACCCTGCTTTCAAAATTTCTAACGAACACACCATTTGCAGACATTTTAGCCAATTTCTGTTCTGGAATACCCCTAGTGCTATCAAATGTCAACAATTCACCCAATTTATAAAAATTCGGAACCCCCTTAATCGGCGCACCAGTTGAAATATCTATATACTGTCCATTGTCCAAACATTTATGATAACCAGCACCACAGACCTCTTCACTCAAAATTGCCTGCTCTACATTATTGACACACTGGGTAAAATTATAAGAATTCCTGTTCTGGCGATTTTCTATGCGTGCCAAATCTAACATTGCGCTGCCTTCGCGCAGTGCCCCCCGTAACTGTGCCTGTTTATTTTCAATTGCGGTTTGAACGGTATTGCAATCCTGTTCCATTGCCATTAAATACGCGGTAATTGCACGTTGCAACGACGCATCATTACAATCGGCACGAACCACCTGACGGCATTGCGGATAAACCGCTGCGTATAAATTTTGCCCATTATATGCCGCAATAGTTTGTCCAATATCGGTTGTTCCAAATGCATTAACCGTATCAAACGATAAATTCAAACTGTTTAATTCAGAATATTTGCCCGTCACAGCCGCACTTTCGCCACGGATAGAATTCATTATTGCCTGTAATATCGCCTTGGACGCAGATGTATCCGCCGCCAACGCAGTTTCCCCATCAGACGGGGTATGCATTGATTTTGCCTGGGCAGCGGTCATTCCAACAACGTCTAAATTTTCTGTAAATTCGCTTAACTGATTACCTGCATCTTGCAGTCCTGAAATTAATTCCGCCAATTCATTAACACGATTGGTGCACGAACAGCGCCGATAATCGTCATTTTTTAACAAACAGAATTGATCCATACATGTAAAATATGCGGTTTTGCACCTTTCATAATCTGCCCCGGTGCGTGTTTCGGAAACAGACGTCGCATTATTCGCCGCCCGCGCAAGCGTTGATTGCGAAACGTTTGCCGAACGTGAAACATTTGCCACCGGATTATTACGTATAACACCTGAACGTGCACTGACCATTGTTGGTGTCCGTGCAACGGATGTCCGAACATTTTTCCCAGACGTTGACACGCGCTGGGTCCCAGATGATTGACGTATCCCAACCGTTGACGTTGACACAGAACGCACCGCCGCCGGCGCATTACCGCAGCATAACATCAAACAACCAGCGAAAAGCAGAATCTTCTTCATCTCTGATATAAATACTAGCAAAATTATAAAATTTAGAGCAAGCAAAATGTTACGAAAAAATAATGACGCGCCCCGTGTTTTTTTGTTGCAAAATGTGACGAATTAAGTTATTATCTGCAATGCTCTTATGGGCATATGGCGGAATTGGTAGACGCGCTAGTTTCAGGTACTAGTGGTAGCAATACCTTGGAAGTTCGAGTCTTCTTATGCCCACCAGAATTTTTTTGGGGTTGTAGCTCAGTTGATAGAGCGCTACGTTCGCATCGTAGAGGTCGTGGGTTTGAGTCCCATCAGCTCCACCAGAGGTCCCTGGGGATATGGCGGAATGGTAGACGCTGAGGACTTAAAATCCTTTGGTCATTGCGACCGTGTGGGTTCGAGTCCCACTATCCCCACCAACGTTATTCGGATGTGTAGCTCAGCTGGTTAGAGCGCTACGTTCACATCGTAGAGGTCGACGGTTCGAGTCCGCCCACATCCACCAAAAGATACACCGCACTTAACAAGTGCGGTTTTTGTTTGGAATTATTATCATTTGGGCTGTTCGACAATGTTATTTTGGAAAATGGTATATTTTTATCTATTGTCGAACAGGTGGTGTTTTTATTAAAACTAGCCGAACCGCATCTTTCTTTATGGAATCGTTGATTGTTTTTAAAATTTTATATCCATTGTGTAAAGCGGCATTTTTAGATTGGATGTTTTGTTCGAAACATTGCCAACCAATACGAGAAATGTTTGGATTACTAAAAGCGATTTCTTCTATTGTTTTATTGGTTTCAACAGAAAAACCTTTGCCGCGTGCAGATTTAATAAACCATATTTCAGAAATTTCCAAGGTTGTGTTGTTTTCCCAATATCTAAGTTGGAAAAAACCAATTAAGTTGTTATCGTTATAAACAGCATAACTAATAGCATTTGGTTTTTTGCTTTCTTTTAACAAAACATCAAATGTTTCTTGTTCTGATTTTGGCAAGGCATTTGAATTATCTGTTGAAAAAAATATGTATTTAAAATCCGTTGTTTTTTCGTTTTTTATTACATCCCAAAAAGTTGTAGCAAGTTTTTT
>JBKSNB010000051.1:0-3978 GCA_046882025.1 Alphaproteobacteria bacterium
CGCCCACAAGAAAATATTTAACAATACTGCAATCAACATTGCCTCACGCGATTTGAAACGTGCAATCAATCGAAACAGCGGATTTAACACCGCACGTCCAATAATAATTGCACCCCCAACCAATAAAATCGTAGATACCGAAACATCAATAAGCGTAGCCCCCAAATCAAGTGTTTTACCTGCAATAACAGGAAACGCCGCCATCAATGCAATAGCCAACAAATCTTGGAATAATAAAATTGAAAAACTCTGACGACCAACATGTGTATTTAATTGATTACGGCGCGTAAGTGTTGGTAAATCCTGGGCGGTACTGGACATTGCCAACATTAACGCAATCATTAACGCACCAATTACCCCCCACGATGTAATATTAAACAAAATCGGGAATAACATTATGGCGACCATCAACACCTGGGCACCACCAAAACTGATTAATGTCCTGCGCATAGACCATAAACGCGACATACTGATTTCCAAACCAATCATAAACCACAAAAACAATATTCCAACATTACCCAATGTCGTCCAAATATCATTTAATTCAAACAGACCAAATCCATATGGCCCTGATAAAATTCCCGCCAGTAAAAATGCAATCAAGACACCAATTCGTGCCTGATTCATTATACAGACAACAACAAACATTATGGATAAAAATATTAATACAGATGTTATCATTCTCTCTCCTCTAGACCCTGAAACTACTATGGCACAAACAATTTTTTTATACCATCAATTTTTTTGCAATATCTAAAAATTTTTCAGGGCTTAAATTTTCAGCGCGTTCTGTGCCAGACAAACCGAAGACAGACCAATCAACATTTGGGATTATTCCGCGTATCATCTTGCGACGCGTTGAAAATAATTTAGCCGTCAAATTTTCAACATTTTTTATATTTGTTATAGAATTAATTTTTTTATCGTTCGGTATTATTTGAACAACCGCAGATTGCACCTTGGGTTGGGGCACAAACGCAGTATTTGGAACATTAAACAAAATTTTTGCATCTGCAACCAAACTGGTTAATACCGACAAACGCCCGTATGCCTTGTCCCCAACGTGTGCAACGATACGGTCTGCAACCTCACGCTGAAACATCAATGTCATAGATTTTATTTTTGGTGATTTATTTTCTGCAACAATATGCAACCAATTTATTAACAATTCTGTTCCGACATTATACGGCAGATTTGAACATAACGCGTAACTATCCATACCAAATTTTGTAAAATCCGTTTTTAACGCATCACCATACACAACCGTCAAACGCCCATTTGATGCAGATTCAATTTGTGACAAAATTGGTTCTGTTGCCCTATCCTTTTCAATTGCGATAACACGCTTTGCGCCCGCCATCAATAATGCACGTGTTAGACCGGCTGGGCCGGGCCCAACCTCTATCACAACAGTATTTTTTATATCGGGAACACTGCGCGCAATACGACCAGTTAAATTCAAATCAAACAAGAAATTCTGGCCGAATTGTTTTTTAGGTTCCAGACCTGCGGAACGCATCATATCTGAAACAGGTGGTAAAGATGCAATCATATCAGTCATAACTTTTTACGTCCCCCAAATGCCAATGTTAATGTTCCATCATCAATATAATCTAAATCCCCACCCAGTGGCATTCCCGATGCAAGTTCTGAAAACGCAATATTATTCGCATCGCCAATAACCGACATAATGTATGACTGGGTTGTTTTCCCCTCAACCGTATTAGGCAGGGCAAAAATTATTTCAGTAATATTTTCGTTTTTTATTCTGGCAGATATAGATTCAATATTCAAATCATCCGGCATAGTTCCATTTGTCCCAGAAATAACACCACCTGTGATATGATAACGTCCAAAATAAAAACCTGATTTTTCAATTACCCACACATCCGCCATATCACGAACGACACATAATTGACCATTAGAACGTTCATGGCTAGCACAAAATTCACACATATCTTTATCAGTTAAAACACCACAATTTTTACACGGATGTATTGTTTCCGAAGCGGATTGTAATGCCGCCGCCAATGCGGGGGCGCGACCCGTTTTATCCTGTAACAATGCCAAAACAATACGCTGGGCGGCACGCGATCCAACCCGTGGTAATTTTGCAAACACTTTTATTAATTTTTCAATCTGCGAATTCATTTTGCACCCACACTTAATGAAACACATAACAATCAATACCGTTGGCGGATGCGCTATTCTTGATTGATTGCGCAGATGATTCAGATAAACCAGATACGCGAACACGATATAGGCCGTTTGGCGCCTGAGAAACCGAAGCATTCACACCTGTTGCATTTTTAACATTTTGAACCTGGCGCATTGCGGCATCGTATGATGAAAACGCACCAAATTGAACGCCCGCCCCACCAGATTGCACAACCGGTTGCGGTTTATCAGTTGCATATTTTGCCATTGGATTATTCTGGGTAATTGGATACGATTCAACCACTGGCACAGGTGCAACATCCGCGGGCGCGTTTTCACCAACAATATTAAAGCCACGATTTAACATATTTGTTGCAGTGGATGCGCGAATATCCTTGTCATTGGCGCCCAAAACAACAGTTATCAAATGCGTATTTCCACGCTTAGCCGTTGCAACCAACGAATATTTTGATTTATTTGTAAAACCAGTTTTCATCCCGTCACACCCAGGATATGTCCCCAGCAGACGATTACCATTTGTGTATGTTTTACCGCCAAATGTCCATGTCTTGATTCCGAAATATTTCCAATACTGTGGAAAATGTTTATACACTGCGACCGACAGCAACGCGATATCGCGCGCCGTCGATAAATGATCATCATTTGGCAGACCAGATGAATTCTCGAAATTAGTATTTTTCAACCCAATTTCACGTGCAACACGTGTCATTAAATCCGCAAAATTACCCTCTTTGCCGCCCTGCAGGTTTTCCGCCAAAACGCGTGCAACATCGTTTGCACTGTGCACGGCGACCGCCTTGATTGCATCTTCGACACTGATTTTGCTGCCCGCGGACAGCCCCAACTTTACAGGTTCTGCATTTGCCGCACTGTTTGATACAATTAAATAGTCATCCAAATGCAGACGTCCATGTTCCAGCGCATCAAACGTTAAATACAGTGTCATAATCTTGGTCAAACTGGCGGGGTAATTCGCAACATTCGCGTTTTCAGAATATAAAACACGCCCTGTATCCATATCTGCGACCAGGGCCGCGCGATAGCCAGCCGCATAAGCAGTCGCGCAAAACAAAAATACAGATAAAAAAGCGAATAACTTCCTCATATTTATTTAGGTTAGTAAAAAACACTAACCCAGGTCAATAAATTATTAGTTTGCAGATAATAAAATATTGTGTATAATTGTAAATGAATCTTATGGGAATAGGATTCAGGGTTTTCAAAGGCCCGTATACTCAAGCAACACTAAAGTGTTGTTATCCACATAGACAATGTGGTGCAAGATGCACCATTTATTGTTTGTACCCCGACACATCGGTCGGGGAGCCTTCGGCTATAAAACAGGTTTATCCAAAGGCCGATGGAGTCATTTGAGTGTATGATTTTTGAACTCCCTGACCGCCATTTGATTCAACGGCGGTTTTTTTAAATCAAAAAAGGGGAATCATATGGACAAAGTATCGGTTATAATACCTGTATATAATACAGAAAAATTTTTACCACAATGCCTAAACAGCATTATTTATCAGACATATAAAAATCTGGAAATCATTATTGTTAATGACGGCAGTACAGACAACAGTGATGAAATATGTCAAACGTTTGCCAAACATGACAAACGTATAAAAATTATATACCAAACAAATTCTGGTGTATCCGCGGCACGTAATAAAGGACTTTTAAATGCAACCGGTGATTACGTTCATTTCATAGATAGTGATGATTATATAAATTTAGATTATTATGAAAAAATAATATCTGGAAACAAAAATATAAATGCAGATATTATCGCCACCGGCG
>JBKSNB010000052.1:0-4021 GCA_046882025.1 Alphaproteobacteria bacterium
ACACATCCAGCGCACGTTCCAGTTTTAGCCCCCCGCGGGACACATACGGCATAACATTACCCTGAACAGCCAATAAATCAACATTTTGCACATCAAAACTGGGTTTAAGTATTTGTTTTTTGTCATAAAAAACAATTCCAGACAATATTGCATCTTTGGCACGTGAACGCGTGTCAAACAGACCTTTTTCAACCAATGCAATATCTATTCTCATGCTCAAAATTCTGGCACAAATACGGCAAAAATCAACGTTTTTATTACAAAAACGGCTTTTTTACTGGAAAAAACAAATAAAATTGCTACAATTCCAATACTTTAAGCACAGGATTAATAAATGGCAGAAAAACTGACAAAAGAGATAAAAAAACTAGTACTAAACAATATGTTTGTAAAAAACTACAAACGTATGTGGCCGTACCTTAAACCATATTGGTTTCGTGGTTTGCTATCTATATTGGTTGCGATACCGGTTGGTTCAATGGACGCACTGATTGCCCTGGCATTAAAACCGTACATGGATTTGGTCATGGTTGAAAAATCAATCGAAACCGCATGGTATATTCCACTTGTTATTATTGCGTTTACAACTGTCCAGGGGGCTCTAACCTATGTTTCCGCTTATCTGAACACGTGGGTTGGCACAAAAATCACCAATTTATTAAAAACCGACCTATATCGAAAAATGTTAACATTTGAAACAGAATTCTTTAACAAACGTAATTCTGGTGATGTGATATATGCGTTTAGCACGAATGCCGATACAGCCTGTTCGGGTTTGATTTCTAATTTAAAAACCTTTGTGGAAAAAACATTCAAGGCAATATCCTTAACGGCTGTGTTATTTTATAACTCTTGGCAACTGGCAATCGTATGCACCATTGTTCTGATTGGCGCATTTTTACCTATGACCACATTAAAAAAGAAAATGAATTCCGTAATGGGTCAATCTATCGCTGCTGATTCTGCGGTTTTAACCATGTATAACGAAACATATGCGGGAAACAAGACAATTATCGCATACAATCTTGATTGTCATCAAAAGAATAAATTTAATTGTGTATTGGATAATGTGTTTAATCTACGTATGAAAATGTTAAAACGCACACGTTGGATAACCCCAATTATGCACATTGTATTATCGTTGGGAATCGGCCTTGCAATATGGTTTGGATCTATGTTGATTTTGGATGGCACAATCACAGCCGGTAATTTTGTATCGTTTTTAACCGCACTCGTACTGCTTTATACGCCTATGAAGAGCATAGGTGGAAATTACAATTCCATACTAATGTCTTTTTTAGCAATTGAACGTGTATTTGATATTTTAGACACAAAACCATTAATCATGGATCGCGAAGGCGCAAAAAACATGCCTAAACACCACAAACAAATTGAATTCAAAAACGTATCTTTTCATTACAACAAGGGCGTTCCTGTTTTAAAGGGTATCAATTTAACCGCCAATCACGGCGAAACGATTGCATTGGTTGGAAATTCGGGTGGTGGAAAAACAACAATTGTCAGTTTGTTACCACGTTTTTACGATGTGACCGATGGTGGTATCTATATTGATGGCACAGATATTCGCGATTTTACATTACAATCCCTGCGCCAAAACATAGGTGTCGTATTCCAGGACAACTTTCTGTTTGCAGGAACAATCCGTGAAAACATTATGTTGGGCAATCCAAACGCAACCGATGCAGATATTAACAAGGCCGTTAAAATGGCGTATCTGGATGATTTTATTGCAACACTTGCAGATGGCCTGGACACACAAATTGGTGAACGTGGCATATTGTTATCCGGCGGACAAAAGCAACGCGTTGCCATTGCGCGTGCGTTCTTGAAAAACGCCCCTATTCTTGTTCTGGACGAAGCAACATCTGCCCTGGACAACAAGGCCGAAGCGGTCGTTCAAAAAGCCATTGAAAATCTGATGATTGATAAAACCGTGTTTGTGATTGCACACCGCCTGTCCACCGTCAGAAACGCAGATAAAATTGTTGTTATTAACGATGGTCAAATTGTTGAATCCGGCACACACGATGAATTGATTAAAATTAAAAATGGCGCATACAAGGCATTGTATGACATGCAATTCAAAACCGAAAACAAATAAAAATTCACGCTTTCCCCATTATCAAAAATAAAAATCGGGATAAACCCGATTTCAATTTTGGTAGCGGCGAAGGGATTTGGACCCCTGACCAAAGGATTATGATTCCTCTGCTCTACCACTGAGCTACGCCGCCAATGTCACAGGATTATAACAAACAAATTAAGAAATGCAAGCAACATTTAGAAAAACACTTTATTTCCGTTTGGAAAACAAAATAAATTATGATACACTATTGTCCATGAGGTTTTTTAGATTTATTTTATTATCCTTGTTAATATTACCTACACTCGCGTTTGGGGCATCCCTGCAAATATGCAGTCCACAAATGAAAAATCCTTTTATGGGAACATATCAAAACCAAATTGCATTTGGTATTGGCCAGGGTTTTGACACTGGAATTTTATTACCCCCCCCTGTCCGTCCGGTTCCTTTTTATATAATGACACTGCAATATTCCCAACCAACAACATTTTTTCGGGTTCCTGCGCGCCGTTCCATAAGCATATCTGAAACACTTGGTTTTGGCGAAAAATACGGATGGAAATGGCAAGATTACTCAATTCCAATGATTTATGTAACCGAAGATATCGCCCTATTTAGATACAACCGATTATATGGTGGTATCGGCGCCGGTGTTGGTTTGCAGGCGAAACAAAATGAACGTTTGGGCGCAAAATTGTTATTCCAGTTCAAGGTAACACTGGGATATAACATAGACAAACTGTGGGCAATTGAATTCTTTATTCAACATTTTTCCAACGCAAACACTGCTGATGAAAATAATTCATATGCGTTTTATGGTCTGGGCGCAACGTATAATTTCTAAAGGAAACTACCATTCTATTGGTGCCATTCCATGTGCAACCAGATATTTATTTGCACTGCTGAAATGATGATTTCCAAAAAAACCCCTATGCGCAGATAATGGTGAAGGATGAACACTTTTTAACACTAAATTTTTTGTATCATCAACAAAGTCGGCCTTACGTTGGGCATAACTGCCCCACAACATATAAACAATATTTTCTTTTTGGGCGATGGCTCTTATAACTGCATCTGTAAATTGTTCCCACCCGCGCCCCGTATGTGATGCGGCATTATGCGCCATAACGGTAAGTGTTGAATTTAACAGTAACACACCCTGATTTGCCCAAGACGTCAAATCACCATGCGTTACGCTTTTTTTACCTGTGTCACTCTCTATTTCCTTATAAATATTAATCAATGATGGCGGCAGCGTGATTCCACCCGGCACAGAAAAACACAATCCCATTGCCTGGCCTGGTTCATGATATGGATCCTGACCAATAATAACAACCTTTACTTTATCCAGCGGACACAGGTTAAACGCATTAAATATATTTTTGGGTGCAGGATAAATTGTTTTTCCAGACAAATATTCACCCCTAACAAAATCAGTCAATTTAACAAAATAATCTTTGTTAAATTCATCGCTTAATGCTCTATTCCAAGATTCTTCTATTTTAACATTCATAATTTTATCAATCCTTGCTGACACGCCTTCCACAAAACAACATCAATATACCCACGCGGCAAACCTGTCAAATCAACCAATTGCATAAACATATCATCACAGGCACATTTAATTTCATCACACAAATCACCATTATCTATTTTTGCACTATCCATACCCGCATACTTTGCACCCAAACGTTGAATCCAGATATCATATTTAACAACATCTTCACCTAAGTTACGCGCCAAATGATTGGCTGTGATTTTGCCAATATGCGGCAACGATGCCAAAAACTTTATCTTATCAGACAAACCATGTAATTTATAATATTGCTCTGTGTAAACGCATCGATTCTGCCATATTTTACAAATAGCGTTTATTTTATTTTTATTGTTAAACAATGGTATTAATGCATCATAATC
>JBKSNB010000053.1:0-5467 GCA_046882025.1 Alphaproteobacteria bacterium
CATTTGAAGATGTTTATACAATTGCACATGATGGAACGGGGGGGCTATATCAGTTGCGCCAGAATAACAGCATAACATACGCCATATGGCCTGATTGGAAATATAATTTGGATTATGAATGTCGCCAAAATGGTATTTATGTGCCCAACGAATTGTCTAAGTGCATAAAATCGTTGGCGCAAAAGCGCGGTTTATTATACGCATCTGAAATGCATCTGGTTCGGGCATCCACCGGGGAAACAATTGATGTCTATTTTACCAGCAACGCAACTGACAATGTTGTTTGGCGCATTGTATATAACAATGATGTCGATTCATTAGAAGGTTCAGGCGACCGATTTGATGACCAACGGGAAAAGCGTATTTTGACATTCTGGCAGGGGGTGTTGGATAAATACGGCGCCCCAAATTCGGGTTCTGACATGTGGATAAGCACAACAAATGGATACGACCCGAAAATGACGGCATATTATGGGCAACTGGATTTGGTTGACATGGGGCGTAATGCCGCAGACCAGGCAACAAATGTTCAGCAATCACGTGAAAATTTCCACGGCAAATCGTATGCGTTCTAAGAAAAATACTTATTTTACGGGGTTGGGTGCCGAATTTCGTGCACGTTGGTTTCTGCGATTTCATGGATACAGAATTTTACAATCACGATATATCACGGGGTGCAATACCGGTCGCGCAGAAATTGATATTATTGCACGTCGTGGCAAATTGATTGTTTTTATAGAGGTTAAATATCGTCCCGATTTACGCACTGCATGGGACGCGATTACTGGCCCCCAGGCAATTCGCCTGCGCCGCGCCGCCGAAAACTATTTGGCAAAAAACCATTGGCGGTGGGATGCCCGATTTGATGTTATTGCCGTATGCGGTCGCAAAATTTATTGGGCAAAAAACGCAATATAAATCTCTCTTATTTTCATTAGGCGATTATTACTTGCATACCGTCACCATGGCGGGGCGCATTACCGTATCACCAAACATATATCCCGTTTGTAATTCATCAACGATTGTGTTTGATGGGGTCTCTAAGGTTGGTTTTTCCACAACCTGAATCGCGTTATGAAATTGCGGATTCAAAATTTGCCCCACAGATTCTATTTTCACAATACCTATACGGGCAAATGCAGATTCCATTGCCGCCATCATAGATTTTATACCCGCATCATCGGGTGATTGCTTTATCGCCGCGACCATTGCGTCCATCACCGGCAGAAAATCATTCGCCACCGCCATTGCACGATTACGCGATACAGATTCAATATCGCGCGCACTGCGCCGACGCGTATTTTCCAATTCGGCGGCAACGCGTAAATATTTATCGTTTAATTCCGAAACTGTTTTTTGCAATTCACCGACAATATCAGGTGCATCAGATTGCGCTTCATTTGCGACCGTATCAGGTGTTTGTTCCACATTTTCGGTATCGTTTACAGAAACTGATTCTATAGTCACTTCTTTGTTTTCATCCATGTCTTTATCCTATAATTTTAATTCGCACAACTTATTATAGTGATAAATTCAGACGTTTTCAAGGATGCCCCACCGACCAAAACACCATCTACATTCGGGACAGACATTATTTCGGTTGCGTTTGACGCGTTCACACTGCCCCCGTATACAATCGCGCAGGTTTTGCCCATCTTGGTCAATTCAGCGCGAATAAGTTTGTGAACCTGGGCAATTTCGGAAATTTGCGGTATTTTACCCGCACCAATCGCCCAACGTGGTTCGTATGCAATAATCAACCTGCCCGTTTGTGGAACACATTCGTGCAACTGTGATTTTATAACGGCATTTGTACGACCAGTGCGATGTTCGGTGGCACTTTCACCAATACATATTATTGGGGCCAGGCCCGCATTTATTGCATTTTCCGCCGCCACTAATACATCTGAATTTTTCAGGTGCATAAATTTGCGCACTTCGCTGTGTCCAACAATTGTATATTTTGCCCCGGTTTCCGCAACCATATCGGCGGAAATTTGCCCTGAAAACGCCCCAGATTGCGCCCCCGACACATTTTGTGCCCCAAAATCTGCGTTTTTATCCGCGCGACCCAACAATGTGTACGGAACGCACAGAATCACCTGATTTTTCGTATGAATTTTGCCCAATTCCGACAGAGTTTTGTCCAATAATTCCCTGTTTCCGTTCATTTTCCAATTGGCAATTATTATTTTCATAAAAATTCCTTTTTTTCGTTGCTTTTTCTCTATTCATTTTGCTATGGTATCGAAAAAGGAAAAGAAATGCTAGAATATTTACGTAATGTATCTGAAAAACCGTTGGCTAAATTTTTAATTGCGCTGTTGGCGTTCTCGTTCATTGGATGGGGCGTTGCAGAATGGGTGTTGGGCGGTGGCGCGCGCGATAATTCGTTGGTACGCGTCGGTCGGACAAAAATATCCGTGCAACAGTTTAGCAATGAAAAATCACGCGAATTGGCATCTATGTCACGCGACGAACAACGCGCCGTATATGCCGATGAAAATGCAACTATGGCGTTTTCAAACAAGATTTTATCAAAGCTGATTACCCAGGCAATGACACAGAATCGCGCACGCGATTTGGGTTTTGTGGTGTCTGATCATCGCATTGCGCGTGAAATTCGTGAATATCCTGAATTTCAACAAAACGGTCAGTTTTCAACCATATTATTTGACTATGTGTTGTCACAATCTGGGTATAGCGAGGCGGATTTTGCAAATTTCCTGCGTGATCAAATTACACGTTCAATGACGTTGGGCGCAATATCTGCACCGGTTGCAGTGCCACAATTCGTTGTTGATGCATCATATAATGCACGCTATGCAACACGTGATATTGAATATGCAACGGTTAAACTGTCTGATTTCAAAGCAGAAACTCCATCGGACAATCAACTGCGTGAATTTTATGCACAAAACCCACAAACCGTTCCAGAAACTAGGGCTGTGTCGTATGTGTTAATTCCTGGGGACATGTCAAAACCTGACGAATATGATGCCGCCTATGCAACCGCATTAAAGGTCGAAGATGATATTATCGCAGGCGAAGCATTGGATGCAACAGCAACAAAGCACAATGCAAAGTATGTCGCAATAAAACCATTCACACGCGCATCAGAATTAAATGATAAAATCATGGATGACACTATGATTACCAAGGTGTTTTCTATGGAAGAAGGCGCAGACAGCGAATTAATGGAAACCAAGGACGGATTTGTTATCGTTCATATTGACAAGGTTGCGCCTGCACATGTCGCAGAATTTGATTCTGTAAAGAAAAACCTGGTCGCTGCGTGGCAAAATGATGCGCGCACGAAACAGGCATATGTTCGCGCGAATGAAATGTTGGTTGACCTGAATAAAAACGGAAAACTGGCAAATAAAACCGCAAAATCTGTATCACGTACATCGGGTGCACCGGTCAGTGTATTGGCGGCTGCGTTTAATAACCCAATTTCAACAAACATAATTGTTCCAGATCAAGACGCGTTTTATGTTTTATCTGTCAAAGGCGAAAAAATGCCGGCGGGCGATAATAAAAAGGCCCAGGAATTACGCAAGGAATTGTCTGATTCTGTGACACGTCAAATTCAGGATGATTATAATGCGTTCTTGATGCGGACATATCCAGCAAAGATAAATAAAAAGACGTATAACAGATTTTTTGCAAAATAAAAAATTACCCCCACACAAGTGGGGGATTTTTTTATTTAATAACAGCGGTTTTTATAAGTGTCACATCTTCCTTGATACCGTCTATTTTTAATTGTATTTGACCAATACCTGTTTCCAACAATGTTGTTCTGTTTTCAAGCGATGTTATTCGCGCGTCTGCCCGTTCCAATTCACTTAGTGATGAATCTTGGCGTGCGACCCAATAAACCGCACCTGCGACAAACGCAATTAAAAACCAACTGTTGCGCAGGGTTTCAATAATACTGGATAAACCTGATTGTTTTGACATTTTATTACGACAATTTTATTTGCCCCTTTCTATTAATGTTTCTATTTGATGAACCAATGCACGTTGGGCTTCTAGGCCACGTAATTCTGCATCTGTGGCATTTGGACCCAAAACACGTTCGATTGTTATTTTACGCAGGTGCGACAATACCGCCGCACCCGATACAGATAAAAATGTTCGTGCAAACATACGTTCTGTTTCACGCATAGTTTTCCCCTTTGGTTTATATTATTGATTCTGTTTCCACCATCTTGGCGATTGGTGCAATATATTTTAATTCTGCATCACTGTGCAACGATATTTTATCTATCAATCCGCGGCGGGACAAAATCTGCAATCCCCTATCGCATAACGGACGTATTAATTCATGCAATATACGACCGTATGTCGCGCCCAATATCCGCATCATATCTGAATTACGCGCCAATATTTCTGTGGCGGTCATTTCTTTGTCCGACAACAACCCTAACCTATCCGCCAATAATGTGTGACGAATCCTGTCGCGCAAATCACGCAGAACAATTTGCGAAACATCAAAATCAGCACCACTGGTCAGTGGTGTTAGGCCAGATGACCCAACGGCCTTGGGGATAATTGCGCCGGGGGTTAGGTTGATATTTGATAAATTAATAACACCATCATCGTCTGCCTGCCATATACCACTGACGGCAATCGTTGCATTTTTTAGCACCAATTCTACGACTTTATTTGCGGTCTTGATATCTGGCAATGCACGCATAACCGGACCACGGCCATACAATTCACCCGATGCCACAGACCAACGGAAAATGATATATGGATTTGTTTCAAATGTTCCAACACTCACCACATTATTTTCTATATTTCCGCCAACATCCAACCAAGCGACAAAATCGGTATCAACCAATGACTGAACTAAACGCAAGGGCATATCTGGATTACGTTTAATGCTGTCGCGCAATGATGCAGGCGGTGTCCACGACGGATATTTACTAATTACTTCACGTGCTGGCATAGATGTTGTATGAAACACTGCGTTTTTTAAAATCGCAATATCTGACATTGGAATGGCAGTGAAAGAAAAAGCACTGTCCGAACCAATCGGATTTTCAGCCATGAATAAACACGCCGTGCCCAGCACAACTAAATCCATATAACACTGATGAATCGTGGTATAAAAATTAGAATCATTTAGGTGCGAACGCAGCATCATTGTTGCCGGTTCTGCAGATGGTGATAATTCACTTTCGCGAACCAAATCTAGCCACAATGATTCTGGGGGCGTTAACAGGGTATAAATAGATGCCGCCAGATTATCAACCGCATCTGCGGCTGTGCCGTCAAACAATGTTGCGATATCAGAATCATCTGATGGCATTGTATAACGTCGTGCATCGTCCCAACGTTTTAACCATGGACTGCGTAAATCCAGCGCATGGCGATACATTTTTTCTAAATTTTCTAAATTTATTTGCATATCATTTTCTCCTTTTGGTTTAGAAATTTATATTTTGAAATTTGT
>JBKSNB010000054.1:0-1705 GCA_046882025.1 Alphaproteobacteria bacterium
ATTACATATTTGTTTTTATGTTTTCAAGTGTTTTTTGGGGTATTATTGGTTAAAACAGTAAAATATACATATAAGTGTATGATTTGACTATAAAAAAACTTATATAAACGGTGTGCAAATTAATGCGCGTCAATTCAGAAAGTTTTTAGCATTATTTTGCAAATACTTTAATGTCGTCCAATAATGCAGATTTGTTGTGGGCCAGGGGTAATAAAATATACAGATAAAATCAGTCATGATTCGATTGTTTATAAAGGTTGATATTTTTATAACATCGCCGGTGTATGTATTTTTGTTGTCTTAAATTTGTCAATATATGGTTGTTGATAACAAATGTTTATCAATATTTTGTGTTTTTTCGAATCGGGACAGCCTGATTTTTTTATACTAAACACAAATTGGTGTCAATATTTCATCTGATTCGGAATATCGAAAGCCACAGAAATCCAACACAAAAAAAAATCAACTAAAAAAATAAAAAAAATTAAATTTTTATTTGTTGTGATATTTTGGCGTATACTATATATTGTGTTCAAACAAAGAAACAAAACACTACATATTGTGTTTTGACAAAAAATAGGAATGTATGACAATGGATGAAAAACAAACACCGCGGTTAAAATGTCATGTCGCAAATGTGCAAAAACGTTCTGGTGACATTGTGCCGTTTGATGGATCTAAGATTTTTGCCGCCATATCTAAGGCAGTTGCTGTCACAAATGAAATACCGTTTGAAATGGTTGTAAAAATTACACAAAACGTTTTGAATAAACTGGACGCGCAATTTGTTGATCAAACACCAACGGTTGAACAAATTCAGGATATTGTTGTTCAATCATTAATGGATGCGCGCGCGTATAGAACCGCAGAAAGTTATATCATATATCGTCATAAACGCAGCGAAATTCGTGACGCATCAGTTGACGCTGTTGAGGTCATAGAAGGTTACGTCGGTGGATCAAATTGGCGGGTCAAGGAAAATGCAAACATCGGATATTCTATTGGTGGTTTGATTTTGCGGACCAGTGAACGCGTGACGGCTGAATATTGGCTTAATTTATACCCACGTGAAATTGCAGAGGCGCATAAATCTGCGGCGATTCATATTCATGATTTAGGATGGTTAACCGGATACTGTGCGGGTTGGTCGTTGCGTGAATTGTTATATGAGGGGTTTAACGGCGTTCCAGGATATTTACAATGTGAGCCGGCTAAGCATATGGCAACGGCAATTTCACACATGGTGAATTTCCTTGGAACATTGCAAAATGAATTTGCAGGTGCCCAGGCATTTTCTTCTGTGGATACGTATTTGGCACCGTATGTTCGTTTGGACAATTTATCGTATGCGGATGTCAAGAATGCTATGCAGACATTGGTGTTTAATTGTGCGGTTCCATGCCGTTGGGGAACACAGACACCGTTCATAAACTTTACGTTCGATTGGACCTGTCCAAAGGATTTACGTGATCAACACCCGTTTGTTGGCAAAAAGCATGTTGATTTTACATATGGTGATTTGCAAAATGAAATGGACACTATTAACAAGGCGTTCTTAGAGGTTATGACCGAAGGTGATGCCCATGGACGTCCGTTCACATTCCCGATTCCAACTTACTCAATCACAAGAGGATTTGACTGGTCAGAAACAGAAAATAATAAATTACTATTCGAAATGACTGCAAAATACGGAACTCCATACTTC
>JBKSNB010000055.1:0-2689 GCA_046882025.1 Alphaproteobacteria bacterium
CGTAAAGATTCTGCATCATGGCGATTGTTTATACCATCAATATGCGCCACCACAACCGTTGATGTTGGGTTCAATGGACGAATAAAATGAAACTGTCCAGATTCAAATTTATCAGATAAAACCTGGAAGTTTTTAAAATCGTCAGGGTGTTCTGAATATGTTTGAACACGTACTTCACCGTGCACACCCTGGGGTGCGACAATTTTTCCGACTAAAATCACCTTGTTTGTATTCATTTTTATTATTTTTCTTTTCTAAAACGGTTTTGAATGCTCGGATTTTCTAGCAAAAACTCACGCAGTTCTGTAAAGTAAAAATCATACAGATTTATGGTTTCTTTTTCTTTAATATACCGATTCATCGCAGGTATGTTCGCCATATAACTATCATATAAAATGTCCCGGAATTGACTGTCTGAAAACCACAACGTTTTGAACGCTGCGTTTATACAATGTTTGGCTTTGCGTTCAAGATATTCATCGGATTTAGAGGACATTTTATCTCGTTTTTTGGCTGACCCGTTCTTTATATATTGGACACGTCCCTTTGTGCGGGCAATAGCATTCGTCTGATGAAGTATAAATCGGTCGGTTTATTCTGTTTTTTGCCAAACATTCTATTGCCGCCGCCCATTCGTTCATTTGTTTGTCATAATCAAGGCAATCAAGACCTTTCTTTATCGGACAACCGTACTTTTTCAATTTTGGTTTGCTTTCAATATTGACAGACGCACATAATGCACCCGCGTACGTAACAGTTATAACCTTAATACTCAATTGAGTATATACCTTTTTCATACATAAAAACCCATTATTATATTACAACTGCCACACGTTTGTTATTCCGCGACTGATTCTGTTACTTCGGCAGTCGATTCTTCTGCGGGTATTTCAGCAGATGCTTTAGCTGCGGCCTCTGCGGCAGCTTTTTCTTCTGCTATTTTTGCCAACTTATCTGCTTTATCCTTGATTTTCATTTGCGTCTTTTCAGATTGCAAATGTTTCTTGGTTTGAACAGGAATTGGCCTTGCGGCGACCAAACCGGCCTTAACAAAAAACTTATAAACACGGTCAGATGGTTTTGCACCCTTGGCCATCCATGCCTTTACTTCGTCAATATTCAACACAACACGCTTTTCATCATCGCGCGCTAGCATTGGGTTATATTTACCAACAACCGCCAAAACATTACCTGAATTACGTGCATTACGTGAATCTGTAACAACAACATGATAATATGGACGCTTTTTTGCCCCATAACGTGCCAATCTAATAACAGTAGCCATAACTTTATACTCCTTGTTTGTTTTAACTGCTTTTGCCATACAAGAAAACCACCATCAAGAGCGAACACTCGCCGGTTGATGTCCCTTATGCACACCGCATACAGAGTTCGCTATAATGGCAATCTTTGGGATTTGCAGGCGCATTATGCACAAAAAAACAAGAAATGTCAAATGTTTTCTGGATTTTACAGCCGAATAATTGTCTACCTGGCATTTTGTTTTTTAGCACAACATTGTAAATACAACAACTTTGACTGCTCTGTTAATTTTTTAGCCACATATTCCGCATGCTCTTTGGTCAACGGCGAATAAAGTATATTTTCCTCGCATTTTATTTGGATTTGGCTATCATATCCCACGACTTTACTAACATAATGACTGTATGTAATAAAAATAGTTCCGCCATTCACACCACTATCATAAATTTGAGCGATAACTCTAGGTTCTATATGATAAACAGTATATGGAACTTCGCTAGTTGGATCCGTTGGAACCACCGTATAAACAACCATACCCGGCGTTAAATTTCTTGTATCCAGGTACACAGGAATATTATTTAATGCTTCGTTTTCAAAATCTTCTGATAGCAATTCGGTATCGTTCTTTTCCCTTCTAAACATTCTTGTTTACCTTTATTATTCGGCGTTTTACAGGACACACAACGGTATGATTATGGATGTTTTTAATAGTATGTCAAATATTTTCTGGACTTTTATGTTCGAAATACATAAAATAGGGCGTGTCCGCGGGCGTGGTATAATGGCAGCACGTCAGCTTCCCAAGCTGAAGACGAGGGTTCGATTCCCTTCGCCCGCACCAAAGTTATTTTTATTAGGAAACCGGGCTTTTGTTCGGTTTTTTTGTTTGCTTTTACTGAAAACCAAAGTGCAGACAAAACCTTGGGTTTCTAACATTTTTTGCACTGGGCTACTTGAAAAATAAAGGGAAAAACCTATGTTTAAAAAGTGTAAAGCAAACTGTCAAGCAAATGACAATCTTTATCTCAGGGGTGATGTGTTTTATTATATGGTTGAATTACCACGACAAAACGGTAAAAGACGGTATTTTATAAAATCATTACATACAAAAAATTATTACGAAGCGTTGGAAAAAGCACAAAAAATGACAAAGAACCTTGATTTAACTGTAAAAACACCAAAAGAATTGATTGCAACAGCGCATCAATTAATGGATAAAATCGTATACGAGGATTCTGTTTGCACTGTCGCCACTGATGATGGTCGAACATTAACAACGACAATCAAACGCATATCGGCAAAAACAGATTTAAAAGTTATACAAGATTTATACGATATTATAATTTGTATGACGACCATTAAGAATATGACCGATGACGAAAGGCAGGAAATGGTCGCAATTATTCCCCAGGTTGTTAACGCACGA
>JBKSNB010000056.1:0-1514 GCA_046882025.1 Alphaproteobacteria bacterium
CCTTTGTGACTGATTAAATGTCGTTGGATTTAACCCAGACATTCTGGCCAAACCGGACGCAGTTGTCCCTTTTGCCTTAGCAAAGGAATCTATTGCGGACCACATTTGTAGATGATTCATAGAATTCTCCTTTGGTGTAAGATTTCTCTACGAACAAAATTGTGACTGAAAACCCAAAAAATTTCAACAAGAAAAAAATGAGAAAAAATGCCTATCTAAAACCAAGCAAATCTTGGTGGACGCACAGGGACTCGAACCCTGGACCCACTGATTAAGAGTCAGTTGCTCTACCAACTGAGCTATGCATCCAAAACCGTGGTGTGATTATAATGCTTTTTCCCACAAAATCAAGTTTTTATACTAATTCTTCAAATATTGTGTTGGATTATACGCTTTTGTACCTTTACGCACCTCAAAATGCAATTGGGATTCATCAACCTTGCCTGTTTTTCCAACAGTTCCTATTTTTTGCCCAACATCAACCTTAGCCCCGCGTTTAACCAGCATTTCATTCATATGTGCATAAACCGTCATCCATCCGTCACTATGCTGAACAATAATCAGATTTCCCATTCCCTTAACTTCATTTCCTGCATACGCGACAACACCATTTTCTGCCGACTTTACCGCCGTCCCCTTTGCGGCTGCAATATTAATTCCGTCGTTAAACAAACCATTACCCTTGGCCCCATAATCAGATATTATTTTTCCCCGAACTGGCCATGAAAACTTTGACGATGAACGTGTCGCGATTTTCTGCATCTGTTTCGCCGCCCCATCAGACGTTTCTTTATTATTTACCTGTTTAGGTGTTTTATTCTCAGACGCTACTTTATTATCTTTTACAGGATTAGCATTGACAATTGGTTGAACGGTCACTTCCTTATTGTTCACAGGCGTCACATCTGGAACCTTTAACACCTGGCCCACAGACAATTCAAATGGCGCATCAATATTATTCATCACAGCCAAATCATTAACAGGAATTTCGTACTTACGCGATAGCGAATACAACGTATCACCCGCCCCAACCTTTATATTCTTAACAGCGACACGCGCAGTATTAATTGCTTTACCAGGTGCCAACGAATCGGATGCGACAACATTCGAATCCGGTTTGATATCGCCACCATACATTCCAACAAGCAAATAATCCCCATCTGCATCAGGAACGATATCCACATCGACATCAGACCCAGGAACAACATTTTCCTGTTTATCTGGCACTTCTTGGGGTGGCATATTATAATCAGAAACATTCGCATATAAAACATAATCATCCACAGATTCTGAATACATTCCATATAAATTCGGCGATGAATAAACGCCATAATCATACGCCGCAGATTTATATATATCCGATTCAGGATCCGCCAACAACGTTGGATAACGCCCCGTAATAAATTCATCAATGGAATCTGGCAAACCAACAATTTTTGGTTGCAAATCACATCCAGACAAAACCGGACCTAAAACAAACAAAAATAGAATTAATTTTTTACACACATGCGAAT
>JBKSNB010000057.1:0-3455 GCA_046882025.1 Alphaproteobacteria bacterium
GCAGATATTTATGACAGAAATGGTGAAGTGTTGGCAAAAAATATTGTTTCTGGGCATATTATGTTGCGGTCCAAGGTGGTGGAAGATGTTGATGCAACTGCGCAACTGATACACAGGGTTTTGCCAGAATATTCTGTGAATGATGCAATAAAATTAATAAATGATTCTAGTTTTGTTTACTTAAAAAAATTTGCAACAGATGAACAGAGAAAAATTGTTCGCAGTGCAAAGTTACCAGGGTTGGAAATAGAACCTGTTAAAATGCGTCACTATCCAAAGGGACGCAGGTTTTCCCATGTGGTTGGTTTTGTGGGTAGCGATGGGCATGGTTTGGAAGGTGCAGAATTATCGTATGATGATTATCTGTCACAAAATAAAGATCCGTTATTTTTATCGGTTGATGCACGTATTCAGGAACAATTTTATACGCAATTAACAATCGCAATGCAAAAGTATCAGGCCAAGGGTGCAATGGGGATGTTAATGGATTCGCGAACGGGTGAAATGATTGCGATGGTTTCGTTGCCAGATTATAACCCTGAACGTATTGGGGCGGATCCTGTGGCAAATCGCAGGTTTAAACCAATGCGTGATGTGTTGGAAATGGGGTCTATATTCAAAATATTTAACACTGCATTGGCATATGAAAATGGCATTAATAAAACATACTATGTTGAAAAACCGTATAAGATTTTAGATGCACGTGGTCGTGTGGCAACAATTATTCATGATGTTAGTTCGTTTAAGCCAACGCATCCTAATTTTACTGTTGATGAAATTATGTTGCATTCGTGTAATGTTGGCAGTGTTCAGATTGCTGCAGATTTACCAGATGGTGCCCAAAAGGAATTTTTTGAACGTATACATTTGTCAGAACCATTGGAATTGGAATTTGGAAAAACAGAACGTTCGTTGATGCCAAAAAAATGGGGACCTGTTGAACGCGCAACTGTATCGTTTGGACATGGTATTTCGGTTACGCCTATGCATTTGTTATTGGCGGTTAATGCGATGACAAATGGTGGAATATATATATATCCAACATTATTGAAACGTAATATTGGTCGTGTTGTGGGACAACGTGTGTTAAGTGATGATATTTCGGCAAAATTGCGCGAAATTATGGTTCGTATCGCAGAAGAAACCAGTGGTAAACAGGCGCGTGTTTCTGGAATAAAAATTGGTGGAAAAACAGCAACTGCTGAAAAACGTGACAGTTCGGGTAAAATTGATACAAAAAGAAATATTACCGCTTTTGCAGGTATGTTTCCCGCAGATGCACCGCAGTATATAATTTTAGTTGTTTTAGATGAACCAAAGGCAACAAAAGAAACATTTGGTTGGCGCACAGCCGCATGGAATGCGGTGCCAACAACAGGAAAAATATTAGATGGAATCCTGCCATTGCTATTTGAATAGATTTACGATATAATGCTCTTGATAATAAAAAAAAGAGTGAAGTGTGAAAAAGATAGTTGATAAATCCATGCTGGGTCAGGCATGGGTATTGCCAGATAGTATCGGTATTGATAATAGTGGTGATTTTGTAAAGAATATTTTGCATTCGAGGGGTATCGTTACAGATGCAGATGTTGCGCATTTTTTGAATCCGAGTATTAAAGATTCTATGCCAAATCCATCTGTGTTGCGTGATATGGATAATGCAGTTCGTGTTATCGCAGATGTGATTCGTAACGGTCAGAAAATTGCAATATATGGTGATTATGACGTTGATGGTATAACATCAACCGCGATTTGTGTTCGGTATTTGCGTTCATTGGGTTGTGATGTGGTTTGGCATATTCCAACGCGTGATGGCGAAGGATACGGATTAAATAATTCGGCAATTGATGAATTAATTGATAATGGCGTAAAACTAATAATTACGGTTGATTGTGGGATTAGTTGTGTTAACGAGGTTGACCATATTAAAACCAGTGGTTGTAAAATTGTAATTACTGATCATCATTTGCCAGAGGCAGTATTGCCGGATGCAGATGCTGTTGTTAATCCTAAACGCGCGGATGATAATTCGGGTCTAAATTATTTGGCAGGTGTTGGAGTCGCGTTTTTGTGTTTGGTTGCATTGAATCGCGAACTTAAAAATACAGATAAATATAAATCTGTAATTGAAAGCATTAATTTGTTGGATTGTTTAGATTTGGTTGCTTTGGGGACTATTTGTGACACGATGCCACTGATTGATTTGAATCGTGCATATGTGGCGACGGGGTTAAAGGTTATGGATCTGCGTCATAATTTGGGAATAAAAACATTAATGGATGTCGCAGGGGTTAATAAACCAACGGTATATTCAGCAGGATTTGTTTTAGGACCACGCCTTAATGCTGCAGGTCGTTTGGATTCGGCAGAACCTGCATTGGAATTGTTGTTGACGGATAATCCATTGATAGCACGTGATTTGGCTGAAAAATTGCATAAAATGAATCAGGAACGTGTTGATATACAAAATGCAATTATGATGGATGCAATTGATATGGCCCAGGCATGTTGTAATCGTGGCTGTTGCAGTTTGTTCGTTTGTGGTGACGGTTGGCATGGTGGCGTTATGGGAATTATCGCTGGGCGGTTAAAGGATAAATATAATTTGCCAACATGTGTCGCAACCAAGATAGACGGTGTTATAAATGGGTCTGGGCGTTCGGTGCCATCTGTTGATTTGGGTAAAATAATTCATGCTGCGATTGATGCAGGTATTGTGACCGAGGGTGGTGGGCATGCTGCCGCAGCAGGGTTTTCATTGCCAGAAGATAAAGAACAAGATTTTTGTGATTTCTTGGAAAAAGCGGTTTTGGATCAATTAAATGGTGAAAAACCTGTGCAAGAGGTGGTCGTTGATGCAGAATTAGATGCGGGCGGCGCAAATATGGGCTTGGTTCGTGAGTTATCAAAAATGGAACCATTTGGGCAGGGTAATCCAGAACCTGTATTAGTGTTGCATGGTGCAACGTTGCGTTTTGCGAGTGTTATGGGCGGCGGAAATCATTTGCGTGGATCGTTCGGAACGTCTAATGGAACGAATTTATCGTTTGTTGGTTTTAATTTGGTCGGAACGCCAGTTGGTGATTTTTTGCTGGACGATGCAAATACAAATACTAAAATAACATTGCTTGGACGATTAAAAGAAAATAATTATAATGGTCGTGTCAATGCACAATTAACCCTGGAAGATATTGCGGTTTTATAATGCACAAGAATGTTAAAACTTTGATAGAAAAAATAGATGCGGCAGAATCGATTGCTGTGATTGCACATAAAAATCCTGATGCTGATGCGTTGTGCAGTGTGTTGGCAATGCGTCAGATTATAAAAATAAATTTCGCTAAGGATTGTGTGTGTGTTTATGATGGAAATATTCCTGAAAATTTGTCGAATGTCCCGTTGCGCCCGTTGGCAAAATATTATGAACATACAGATTTATCTAAATCATATGA
>JBKSNB010000058.1:0-3126 GCA_046882025.1 Alphaproteobacteria bacterium
ACTTTCGAACTCTGTGAAAGTATTAGAAATTCAAACAAAAACCGCTCTTAAACGAACGGTTGTACATCTTGGTTGTGCTGTCTGTGCAATTCGCGAACTAATTTACAAGAATTATTGTCTCTTGGTCAGGAAATTGAACAGGCGAAAGATAAATTGTTAGAATCTTGATGTATCAACTATATATTTACGTAATTTTACACCGTTAACAGTGTTAACAACATCTAATTTTCCACCAATCTTTTCAGACGTATGCCATGCTGGTACATTGTCATCACGATTAAATATCAGTGCTAATTTGATTCCCATCTCTTTTGCTTTTTTAAGGGTTTCTATTGTTATAATGGTACCATAGCCACGTCCACGATATTCTGGTAAAATATGCGTTCCTATATGACCTCCGTCTTTCTTTAAGCCATCGTTTAAATAATGTCTTAAATTACTAACCCCCACAGGTATGCCATCAACATACATAACGAAAGTCGTTCCTGGTACATACTCTGGTTTTAAATTTTTTCCTTGGGAAGAATCTATTTCACTTTGAACCCATTTTGCAAAATCTTGTCGTGACAAACCATGTGCACGATTAACTTTTCCATTCTCTGACGCTGGCAATTTCTGAAAAAATTCATACAATGTGTTAACATCTGACGCTTGCAATGGTTTCAATTCTATCTTCATATTTTTATCCTTTTATTTGTAGCAATTATACCACAAAAAGTTCGAAAGTGGTAGGAAAATAGCAATATTTGAAAGCACAACTTTCGAACTCTGCGGAGGTATTAGAAATCTAAACAAAAACCGATCTTTTTAGAACGGTTGTACATCTTGGTTGGGGCGCACGGATTCGAACCATGATAAAGAGAACCAAAATCTCTTGTCCTACCATTAGACGACACCCCAATAAGCATGCTAGATTATAAAGCACTTTATCAAATTTGCAATAATATTTTTTATTTTTTAGGAAAATAATACTTGCAAACCAATTATTAAATTATATAATCATTAAGTTTTTTAATGATTGTAATTGCGCCCCAACTAAAAGGAATAGGCATGGCACACAAGGAATTTATTAAACTGATGAAGGAAAACGTCATGATTGTCGACCACTTGGCGAATCGGTTAAAGTGCGATTTTTCCAAAATCAGTGATTATTCGCAAAAACATATTGCGTTGTTGTTGCGTCTGCACCTGGGGGGACGTGCGTTGTTAAAAGATATTGCACAGCGGGAAATGGTATCAACACCAAACCTGTGTGCAGTTTTCCGTATGTTGGAACGTGATGGGTTGGTTTCGCATAGTGTTGATGAAAACGATCGTCGTAATACATGGTATGAATTGACTGAATCTGGAACGACACTTGCAATGGCGGCATTTGATGCACTGGGGAATGCGATTGATGAATTAACTGCGTCCCTTTCGCGTGAAGATGAAGCAGAATTATCCCGTTGTATGAAAACTATGAATAGTATTTTAAGTAAGTTAGAGGTTAAAAATGCGTAAATTATTATCTGGAATGTTTTTTGTGTTGGCTGTGATGTGTGGCACAGATGTATATGCCATGGATTTGTCATTGTCGGATGCTGTAAATAAAATATTATCCGAATCTAATGATTTGAAAAAGGCAGAGGCAAATGTAAAACAGGCCAAGGCCCAATTGGATGCAGTTAACGCGAATCGTTGGTTCACAATAGATGCGTCGGCAAATTATATGAGTTTGATTAATGTTGAGCGTCCTTTTTCAAGTGATGGTTTTGCATTGCCACCGGAATTAGGACAATTAATTCAATCACAATTGGGCGATGATGCTAAATTTGCAATTCCTGATAATATCTTGATGGCCGGGGTTTCAATTACCCAACCGATTTACACATTTGGGAAAATAGGCAATGCGGTTGATAGTGTGCGCAGTGCGATTAAGATGTCTGAATCCAGTCGTGAAATGACGCGCCGCGAAATAAAATATAGCGCAACAGATATGTATTGGACCGCCAAGATGACGGACAAAATTGTTGAATTGGCACGCAAAGATTTGTCTGATGCGGTTGAATCTAAGAACAAATTAACGGGTGCAGGTCGCGCGAATCGCAGTAATCTGGTCAAAATAGAATCAGATATTGCATCCAAGGAAATAAATTTGTCTGATGCAGAATTTAACCGTGATACTGCCCACAGAATGTTAAAAATTTTGGCAGGCATAGATATAAATGAAGAACTAAATTTGGTGGACGATTTTCCAACTGAATTTGCAGAATTGAATGTTCCTGAAAAACTGTCTTCAACACCTGAATGGGATGTGTTGAAAGAGCAGGTTAATATGTATCAATCCAAGGCATCATCACAACGTGCAAATGGATACCCAACATTAGCGGCGGTTGGAAATTATAGTTATAACACCATGGGCGGCAGTATTGATCGTATGTTTGAAAAATCTGGGGCGCAATCGGCATATTGGGGAATTTCTTTACAGATGCCTATTTTTGCAGGCGGTCTGCACCGTGCAAATGCAACGGTTGATGCCATGAATGCAGAAGCCGCACGCCAAGATTTAGATAAATCTAAAAAAATAGTATCTGAACAATACGAAAATGCGATAAAGAAGTATGATCATTTGCGTGGCAATCTGGAAACACTTGAAAATGCACGTAATCTGGCGGCTAAGGCATTTCAGTTTTCCCAGGAACGTTTTGCGTCTGGTCAAACATCAGCCATAGAATTGGCAGAGGTTTCATCGGGTCTGTATCAATTGGATATGGCATTAATAAATTCAAAATATAATATCTTGATGGCACAAGAATCGGTTAATAAATTAGGAAAATAATATGACACAACATTTAAAGAAAATATTATATGTATTAATTATTGTTGGAATTATATTTTGGATTGGTTTCAGAATATGGACATTGGTTGTTGAACATAATCAGGTGGTTTTTAATACCGCACGTGCATCCGCAGAAAATGGAATACCTGTCAGTGTAATGATTGCAAAAAATGAAACAGATGTTTTATATGAACCGCTAACAATCAAAAATAATCGTGCATTGGTAACTGGGGCGCGTGTTGGATTGTTTCGCGCGGGGCAATCTGTATCAACAGGCAAAATTATTTCTGTGTCATCAAAGATAGATT
>JBKSNB010000059.1:0-7707 GCA_046882025.1 Alphaproteobacteria bacterium
ATAAAGGTTTTTGGTCAAAAATCTTGGAACGGCGTTGCAACATTTTCCAAAAATTCAATTGAAGATGTAATTTACGGCATCCCAGGATATCCTGATATAAATGCGCGATTTATTGAATGCGTCATTGATGGACGAATTCGCCTGATAAACGTGTACATGCCGAACGGAGAAAGCATAGATTCACCAAAATTCCCCTATAAATTGGAATGGATGCGCGCATTTACAAATTATATTTCACAATATTTGAATTCCGAAGAATCTGTTATTATCGGCGGTGATTTTAACATCGCCATAAATGATACGGATATATGGAAACCAGCGAACTATATCGGTTCGTCTATATCTGCACCGGCCGCACGTGAAATAATGCAAACATGGTTGGATGCCGGATGGACCGACGCATGGCGAATGTTCCACCCCAAAGATATAGATTATACCTGGTACGGATATCGTGGTGGTGATACAGTTGGCAAAAAACAGGGATTAAGATTAGATTATTTTTTATGCAACAAATCTGCAATAAAAAATGTCAAGGGTTGCGAAATTGATATTTCACCACGCATGGATGCAAAACCAACAGATCATTGTGGTCTGGTAATTACAACAGATTAATCATTACGACGCGCCAGGTCATCATATCCCCTATACTTAGGTTCAGAATTTTCAAAATATTCATATGGCGCCTGCCCCGCAGAATACATATTAAACAAATTTGTCGTTTTTTCTATTGCGGCATCTATCATAGATTTTGTTGTTTCCGCATCATATTCAATAATTTTGACATTATTGTTCTTTAATTGCAGAAAAGAAATCACAGGTGTTTTACTTTTATTTGTTGTTTTAATATTAAATCCACCTGATTGCAATATGAACGCTTCTAATGGTAACTGGGGCATATTACCGTCTAACAACTGTTTTTTGTTTGGTGCATCACCTGTTTTTATATCTAAAACACCGCCATCCCAAACCCTGTCTGCACGTGCACGAACATTACGTCCTGCAACCTGTACAGTGCCCGGAATTTCCGGAATACTATTTTTTAATAAATCAGATTGTGATTGTAAAAATTTTGCAATATCAACAAATCGCTTATGCCAAAAACGATACACAACATTATCTGTACCCAACAATTCACATGCCATTTTATCCATTTGATTAATTAAATTATCGGCATCAAATTCGCCCGAGTTTTCAATCACAGAATGCACCAAATTTCCAAACGCGCGCGCATCAGGCAACGACCAATAATCGTCTTTGGGTTTTATACGCAGAATATGCCGCGCATAAAATGCGTATGGATTATGTATTAATAATTCCAATTCTGTGACATAAACATCAGACCAATCTGGGGGTGGCATTGGCGCCGAATAATCAAGCGGGTTATTATCAACAACATCTAAATTTCTAACATCCAGCAAAATATTATATGCCATAGACCTATCAAAGTTCCCCGCGCGCGCAATAACACGTGACAAAAATCGCGATTCTGTTGTTTGTCCACCACCTGACGTGCAACTGCGTAACCAATAAACATCACGACCACAAGACAAATTTATAAAATCTAGTGCCATTAGCGATACTTTTTTATCCCTGGACGGCAACCCTATTTTTTCAGATATATTTACCGGCAACCAACTATTTTCATAACCATATGACGGGAACATACCTTCGTTCAAACCGGTTAAAATAACCACATCTGCCGATTGCATACGCGCCTCTATCGTCCCGAGGACAACCACACGCGCATCATCAATTGAATTTCCGCGTACAGATACAGCCGACAACGCATCGTATATAAATGCCCTAACCTCTGGCAATTTTAGGACAATATTATATTTATTTAAATTATCCGACAATTCCTTTATTGATTGCCATACCGCCACAGAATCAGCATCTTCAATTAAAAACACCGGACAAAAAACATCATAATCAGACGTCACTATTTCAGATATTGTATCAAATAAATTATTATTATGCTGCGCATATAAGCGTTCAAATTTATCACTGCGTGATTCCATTAAATCATCCAGCATATTTAACAACGCCCGCCCCGCCGGAACATTTGTCCCGCTTATCCCAGACGAAAAGTCAGCCACAATATTCCTGTTTGCAAACTCTGATGCGATACGCTGATTTGCCGCCGCATCAGGCGTTATAATCATAACTGTTTTATTTTCACTTAATGATTTTTCTGTTATATCTGCAACGGCACGCGCCTCTTCGGCTTCGCGTGCACAGGGGACCAAATGACAATTTGATATATCATATTTCGGCGCAGATTTTGTCGTATCATTTCCAAACGCAAAATTAAAAAAATCTATTGCAGACGGACCAACATCTATTTTTTGTAAATCACCAACATCAACCCCTATACGCATTAAAAACTGGTATTCCGCGTTATATGGATTTGTTTTAAGAGATAAATCCTCAACCAGCCCAAATATTTTTCCCGACAGTATTATTCGGCCATTTGGCAAATTTGCAATGTACGCCATTAGTTCTGCGGTCACAGGCACACTGGCGGTTGACCCACAAACAACAACCAAATCATATTTTAATAATTTATTGTTCCAATCTGCAATACGTGAATTTCTATAATTTGTCTGGGTAATACGACCATTCAACAATGTCGGCAAAACAGACGTCAATATATTCAACAATTTTGCCTTGGATTGAAAATGCGCGGCATATTTATCATCAACCAACGTATTCCAATCTATCGCTTTTGGTTCTATTCCTTCATTTTCCATATAATCTGCCATACGCACAAAATCGTGCGCTACAGACAGTGCAACCGACATATTGGTTATATTTGCATCCGCAATCAATAAATTAGCTAACAATATCACACGCTCATTTGTTGAAACAACATTATCATCATTATCAATATCTTCCTGCTCTGCCCCTTCACCCAGTGCGACCAGATGTGGCAGAATAAGTGCACCACCATTTTTTTCAACAAACATTTTTTCTGCTGCGCGCACCGCCCTGCGTGACGGCAAAAAAATCAATACATTTGATAAATCAATCGATTCTGAACGCAATAAAATCCACAACGCATCTAACATACGCGCAGGATTTGTCGCATAAAAGATATTGTTATTTGATGCCAATAATTGTCCTTATTGAATCAATACCGATTTTTTTGACCGCAGATGTTTCTATAACATCTGGGGCCATTGCACCATGTTCATGATGCGACAATAACATTTGTTCCTGTTCACGAACGCGCTTATCTTTTTTGGTGTAAACAATTTGATACAAAATTCCACATTTATCACAAAAGCGCATTAATTCCAAATCTGATTCTTTTGGTCCGACGCGCGAATCAATCAGTATAAACAAACGTTTTAATTGGACCCTAGACGTCAAATATTCTTGCAATCGACATAACCATGCATCCGCTTCTGTGCGTGACACACGCGCATAGCCATACCCCGGCAAATCAACCAACATCATTTTATCGTTAATATTAAACAGGTTTAATTGCTGTGTTCGCCCCGGGGTATTTGATGTCCGCGCAACCGTTTCACCCACAATTGCATTTATCAGTGACGATTTACCAACATTACTGCGCCCAACAAACGCATATTCTGGGAACGCGGTATTTGGTAACGATTCCACCGTATCAAAAGATCCAACAAACCGTATCATTTTGTCCCCTTTATCAATCGTTTATATGCTTCTTTTTTTGATATACCCGCACGCTGTGCCAAACACACCGCCGCCCCCTTGGTTGATTCGGCACAGATATCATTGACCATATTGCTTATTTCATCATCAGACATTTTATGTTCTGGTGCCGGCGCAACAACAATTACAATTTCACCACGTGGTGGGTCTATACGCATTAAATCTGCGGGATATCCAACAATCACTTCTTCATGAATTTTTGTAATTTCACGAACAATGGCAACTTTTCTTTCGGGCATAACGCGCGCTAATTCGGCAATTGTATTCATTATGCGATTCGGACTCTCGTAATAAATTATTGTATGCCGTATTTTATTATCGTCGTGCAGTTTTTTTGAATCAAAGAAACCACAGAACGTAAATCTATCGGTTGGGAACCCCGACAAAACCAATGCAGAAATCGCCGCTGTTGGCCCCGGCACCATAAATATCGGCAACCCCATTTCACGTGCCGCACGCACAATACGAAATCCAGGATCACTGACCCCTGGCATACCTGCATCAGACACAAACGCAACCGATGCCCCACCTGCAACATTTTCCAACAATTTTGGAATCACATCGCGTTCATTATGTTCATGACACGCAACACGACGTGTCTTGATATCAAAATGTGATGCAATTTTTGCAAAAACCCGTGTATCTTCGCACGCAATCAAATCAACATTTTTTAATGTTTCTATTGCCCGCGGCGACAAATCAGACAAATTACCTATGGGTGTTCCAACGATATAAAGCCCCGTTTGCATTTCTTATCCTTTTATAGTAAAATGATACAAAAATAAATGGATTTTTCAATGTTTATAAATAATTTTTTTAGGTTTTTCATTGTTGGAATATTATTGGCTGGATGCAGTGGCGGCCCTAAAAACCAACCATGGGACATAGAATACGATCAATCATCCATTACAAATCCTGTACATTTAGCATACGGCACAAACACTGGATATGGCACAGATACAAGTGGTAAACACGACATTGCCGTATTATTACCCCTGACCGGCGACAATGCCCAGATAGGTCTAGACATACAAAATTCTATTGCTTTGGCATTACTACAAACGCAACCAAATGAACTGAATGTAAAATTTTATGATACCGGTCGCGATGCAGATTCTGCGATATCAAACGCGATTTCCGAATCGCCCGACGTTATCATAGGGCCTGTATTTTCCGGTAACGCAAAACTGTTACGTGATAAAAAACCAAACGACATGCCTGCCCTAACCTTTACATCTGATGCCAGTGCGGTTGGTTCCGGCGTAATAAGCGTTGCTTTAATGCCAATAAATTCAGTTGAGGCAATAATAAATCAAATGTCGTCTGACCGGGTCAGTAATTTTATTATCGTTGCCCCCGATGACATAAACGGGCACATAATGGCGTCTAATGCGATTAACATCGCAGATGCGCATAAAATAAATATTCCTGGAATATTTTATTATGAACCCGGCAATTCCGAATCGATTAAATCAAAAATGGAAATCGCATCTATGAATCATGCGCGCACATCTGCCAACACCAAGGCACGCGCAATTTTATCAGACATAATAACGAATGAAAAATTATCAATTGCCGAACGCAATTCCATTGCCTCACAAATGAATAAATTATCTAAGCAGGAAACCCTAGGTGATTTGCCATATACGGCGGTTTTGTTCCTGGGCGGTGGCGAAGACACAAAATCACTCGCATCATTCCTGCGCTATTACGGCGCCGATGCACACAATGTCCATTTTTACGGAACGGCGCAATTGGATGACCCTGATGTTATTTCTGATTTCACAATGTCCGGTGCGAAATATGCGGCATTGCCGGAATCTAATGCTGATTTCACAGAACTGTATACCAACACATACGGCAAATCACCGAATCGTTTAGACACATTTGGATACGACGCAATCAAGATAGCGATGGGCATGCTGTATTCCCCACAATCAAACGGAACATATTTATTAAACCAGAGTGGTTTTTATGGCATTGACGGTCTGATTCATTTTAATGCGAACGGGACAAACGAACGTGGGTTGCGTATCATGCAATTAAATGGCACGAAAACACCACGTGTGATAAAAACATCACCAAATAATTTTATCACCCCCATTTACAAAACAACCGAATATACAACATCATCTGCGCCTGAACGGGATTTAGAATCAGATGAAATTAACCCAATGGATTATATCAAGATTCCAGATAGATTTCTTTACAAATATCGTCCCAGCGCATATTCCACCAAAAAACCAACCCCACAAACGATATCAATAATAACGACCGTTCCAACCGACACCACCAGCACGATTAAGGAATCAGGATTCACCCCCATAAAACGCGAATCAATCAAACAAACCTATATCGACAGTGTTGAGATAGAAGGATAACTTCCCCACCATCAATCAGAAAACAAAAAACCGGTCATATTTAACCGGTATTTTTTGGTGGTGTTGTAAATTAGTACGGTTTTTCGCATATAAAATGCTTTTTACGCCAAGAAGTTAACTCAAACCCTATCAGCTACGACTATATTCAAATCAGATTTACGTTGAATATTATAAGATATCGCGTTTTGTAATTTTTGACTTGCTTGTTCAAACTGTTTCTTTTTATCAATTATGATTTTTTGCCCCTTGTCGGTGTGTTTTATAAATATATTATCATTTTTAACAAGTTCTGTTATTTCTGGCAAAGCGCTAAAACCACCAGATATAAGTTCAGCGTTTGATTCTTTTAATATTTTTCTAATGTCTTTAATATTTTTATTTTTTCTGATTTTATATAAAGAATCAAATAGTTCTGTTTGTTGCTGTGGCGTAGAACAATAATATACAAATAATGATGCAATAGCCAAGTATTTTAATCTTTTGCCTGGTATAATATCTCTACGAAATTCTTTTGATATAGAATCTAAGATTCCTTGTTTTGATTCAACATCCAAATTGTGCATAACTTGTTTGCTAGGAAAAACAAATCTAAAAATATCATCTCCTTGAATAAAATTGTAAACAAACGTTCTTTTCGCTGATACAACATTAGATCGCCACATAGGTAAATACGTTTTTTTTAAACTATCTATTTTTTCTGCGATAGTGTTTTTGTTTTTTATAAACGTGTTGTTTAAAATTGTTATGTCTCTATCTGCTGAGTCCATCTGCTTTTTTATATCTGTTCTGTTATTAATTTTCTTAATCTCAGATTGGAATATTTGCAATTTATCAGAAATTTGTTGTGATTCTTGTTCTAATTTTTGTTCGATATTATCAATAGATTTTTGTGCATTGTCATAGTATTTTATTTGTTTATTATAATTACCATCATTACTTTTTTGCTCCACAATGCCATCCAAAATAGTGTGAAATTCTGCAAACAGTTTGGTTGTCGATTCTGATAGTTGTTGTATTTCTTGTTTTATTTTATCCAGAGAATTTATTTTATTTTGCTTCTCATTTTCTATATTGTTGACAACAGAATCATAAAATTCAGAAACAGACATTTGTTGTAATAACGGTAACACTTGTTCCTTGTCCTTACCTGATGCCCATGCATCAAGTCGTCTACTTTTTTCTGGGCTTAAACGTGCATTATCTGTCTTAACAAATTCTTTGAACTTTTTCCATTTCGTGTCATTTTGCGGAATTTTAACATAACCGCACCTGTAGTAACCACTATGACCAGGCACAGGAATTTTTAGAAATAAATATTCACCAATACATTCATTATTAAATCGATTAACCATGGTTTCATTTTCTGGGGAATACCGTGCCTCAGAACGGTATTCTATTCCTGTATTGTCAAAAAACATTTGTTTCCCAGGTTGCTGGGATTTATATAGAAAAACAAAACCATATTTAATACCACTTTTTGAAACAGCCTGACAAAAATTCATTTCGCCTTTATCACCAAAAGCGTAGTGTATAGCATATAACGGATCTGTTGTTGCGTATCGAAGGAATCTATGTGATCGTCCCGTTGCAACAGAATACGGGTCAGAAATAGTAGCACCACCAAATAAAGTAT
>JBKSNB010000060.1:0-3802 GCA_046882025.1 Alphaproteobacteria bacterium
CATAGTCCCAGTTGTCGTTGGGGTTGCACTTGAACCGGCAATGACAGAATTTCCATCCAATATAACATCTACTTGGGAATAGGCAACCTCACTCGAATTAATAGGAACAGCGGTTAAATAGAAAATATATTTATTCCCAGATTGCCCCATAACAATCATATTTGTGCTGATTCCTTCGTTGCCACCGGTTGGGGTTACGAACATGGTCCTGTCGCCCTGGGTCGTTTCAATTGAAAACAATGATTGATCGCCAACAACCGCATCTGCGATTTGTTCGCCATTTGGCAGTGATATCATTGTCACCATCCCGTCACGCAGTTTAATGGGTAATACGGCGCCCTGGGACCACGATAATTGTGCGTATCCGGGTTTTACACTGCCGGCGGCCATGTTTGCATTGGCGTCTTCCCATGAAAAATTATAATCTGCCATTGCCGGTATCGCCCCCGCGACAACCATACAAATCAAAGACACACCGAATATAAATTTAATATTACTCATATTTGTTTCCTTACCTTAAAAATTACCTTTCCGTCTGGTTTAATTCAGACAGTGGATCTTGTGCCCCGTCCATCACAGAATACTCAATAACGCGCATTCCCAATGGGTTATCCAATCTGTCGGACCACTTTTCCGTGCTTTGCATCCCCAGTTTTAATTTGATTGTATAAGTTTTACTATGTGTTTGTCCACTTAAATTACAACTATATATAAACTTAACCTGATAAGTATTTTCCGCGAATGGTAAAAACACCTCTGATGGGAATTCAACAGTGCAAACCCCCGGGAAATTGTCTGCGTCTTGTAATACGGCATACCAAATATCATCATTTTTGTTAATAAAATCTGCAAATACGGCATCGCTAGACATACTGCCGACAATACCGCCATCGGCCCATTTGCGGTTCATAACGGCGGCATCTGGAACAATTTCGTTGCGAACCTTGATGTATTCCATAATGAAGTTTTTCTTAAAATCTTCGATGTTTTTTGGCATTTCTGTCAATTTTACTTCTACATCTGCGGTTGGTTGCGTTGTTAAAAAGAATACCTGGGGTCTTTCCAACGGAAACATTTTACCCAATGCAACCAATAAAACAACCAGCACAACGATCGCACCGGCCAAAACCAGTGTCAATATTCGTGACATTAAAAATGGCGGTTGCATGCGGGTTTGCATGTGTTTCTCCCCCTTCTGTATATGACGATTGTAGAAAAAAATATAAACACCACGCAAGTAAAAAATGATACTTTTCATTAAAAATACACAAATAATTAATCAGGTGTTTGAAAATGTTTTAGTTAACTTTTTTGCTTGCACGAAATTTTTTTAAACATTATAATATTTCCGCTTGATTTTTTGTGTGCGTGTGCTATCTTGCCACAGACTAACGGGGTAATATGGTGCGCGATTGGTACATAGGGGCATAGTTCAACGGTAGAATATCGGTCTCCAAAACCGCGGATAAGGGTTCGATTCCTTTTGCCCCTGCCAGATTATTTAGACGGGTTATGCCGCAATAATTTGACGAAAAGTCGCAGAAATGTTGGAAAAGTAGTATGAAAAAAGTATTTGAATATATTAAATCTGTACGTGGCGAATGGTTTAAGATTGTTTGGCCATCACGTGATTCTGTTATTCGTGCAACGATAATGATTTTGGTGTTTTCTGCGGCTGCGGCGTTGTTTTTCTTTTTGGTTGATTGGGTTTTGAACGCAATCGTCAGTTGGATTTTCTAAAACGACAAAGGATATGCAATGGAAGATAAAATGCAATGGTTTGTTGTAAATGTTCATACCGGGTGTGAAGATAAGGTTGCACGCGGTCTGCGTGAACAGATTGATAAACGTCGCCTGAATGCGTATTTTGGTGAAATTTTGGTCCCTACGCGTGAGGTTATGGAAATAAAGGCCGGTAAACGTGTGAAATCTGAAAAGAAATTCTTTCCTGGATACATTGTTGTTCAAATGATTATGAATAACGAAACGTTTTCACTGGTTAAGTTGATGCCCCAGGTTGTTATGTTCTTGGGTGCGAAACAGAAACCAATCGCAGTAAGTGAGGAAGAAGCTCGTCGTTTGTTGAAACAGGTCGAAGAAGGATCTGTGGTTACAGATGAAACAACGTATGAGGTTGGACAGGAAGTTCACGTAATTGATGGGCCGTTCAATGGGTTTAACGGTGTCGTTGCAGAGGTTGATAATGTTAAACAAAAAATGACTGCAACCATATTGGTATTTGGCCGTGAAACCAGTGTTGAATTGGATTTTACCCAGGTAGAAAGAGTTTAGGTGTTAATTAAAACACCCAAATTGTGGTAGATACGCCATATCGTACCACAACACAACCAGATGCATATGCATCATAACAATGGAGTGAAAAAATGGCAAAAAAAGAACTTAAAGGGATTGTCAAACTGGTCGTCCCTGCAAAACAAGCAAATCCTGCGCCACCAATTGGTCCAGCGTTGGGTGCGGCGGGTGTTAATATCGCCGAATTCTGTAAACAGTTTAATGATAAAACTGCTGATAAAGAACCAGGAATGCCAATTCCATGTATAATTACGGTTTATACAGACCGCAGCTTTGAATTTATTATGAAGTTGCCACCTGTATCGTATTATATCAAAAAGGCATTGAAATTGAAAATTGGTTCACACAAGCCAGGTCGTGATTTCGTTGGCACAATAACCAAGGATCAGATTAAACAAATTGCTCAGGATAAGATGCCTGATTTGAATTGCTCTACCATTGAATCTGCGATGAATATTGTTGCGGGTCAATGCCGTTCTATGGGCGTAAAGGTGGGTGATTAATATGAAACAGACAAAAAAACAACAAACATGGGCAAATTTGGACAAAGACAAAGTGTATGCAATCGCAGATGCAATTGATGCATTGCGTCCATATTGTTCAAAAAAGTTTGACGAAACATTGGAAATCGCTGTCCGTTTGGGTATTGATGTAACCAAAAATGATCAAAATATTCGCGGTATGTTATCTTTGCCAAATGGCACAGGTAAAACGGTTCGCGTTGCAGTATTTACTGTTAATTCTCAGGACGAAGCCAAGAAAGCAGGTGCTGATGTTGTTGGCGGTGAAGAATTGATTGATCAGGTTGCAGCGGGCAACATTAATTTTGACCGTGTGATTGCGACACCTGACATGATGCCAAAGATGTCCAAAGTGGCACGTGTTTTGGGACCAAAGGGTTTAATGCCAAATCCAAAATTGGGTACGGTTACAAACAACGTTAGTGAAGCTGTTAAAATTGCCAAGGCTGGTCAGATTGAATATCGTGCTGAAAAGAACGGAATTATTCATGCTGGTTTGGGCAAAATGTCATTTGCAACTGACAAATTGGTTGAAAATGCAAATGCATTGATTGAACAGTTGAAAAAGGTAAAGCCTGCATCATCTAAGGGTCAATATATCCTGGCATGCAGTGTCGCAACAACCCAGGGCCCTGGCTTAAAGGTTGAAGCAAAATAATATCAGATGTGCGCACGAAATCGTGTCGCACATCTAACAGAGATTTCTGTCCAAGACTGATGGTGCGCAAGCTTAATTTCCATCATAGACAAAGAAAATTCTTTGGGGCAGGAACAAAAGCCCCACCCAGAGCAATCTGGATGGAAAGTTAACAATAGAAGAAGTAAGGGTATGATATAATGAAACGCGAAGAAAAATCAGATTTGATTTTAGCGTTGCAGTCGTCCTTGAAAGACGCAAACGGTATTTTCGTTGTTGAAAATCATGGTTTGACGGTTAAAGAATTGGAATCTTTGCGTAATGAATTGCG
>JBKSNB010000061.1:0-17469 GCA_046882025.1 Alphaproteobacteria bacterium
TTTGGTTTAGTTATTTATATGAATGCCTTAATACCCGGATAAAACCATCCATTTATGCCAGCAAAACGGCAGAAACATCAAAAGAACTGAACGAATTGATAAAAGTTAAATTAGCCCTAGTTAATGTAAATACGAGCAAAATAAGGTAAAAATTGTAAAAAACACTGGGGTTATTTTTTTTGTGATATGTGTGTGCAAAAATTGATGTTAGAGACGTAAAATATGGAATTGAATTTACCTGTATTTGTGGTACAATGAACATAAAGGAGTTTTATATGAATTGGTTGTTTGATTTTAATAAGGGTCACAAAGAAGAACGTGGGTTGGTGTCAGATTTGGCAAGAAAAATAAAAAAATCTGAACAGATAAGTTTTAAATCTGAAAATAATACAGAAAAATATGTCTTTGACAATATTGAGTTAGGGTTTGTTTTGGCGCCTGCACGTAAATTGCAATTATTCGAAGACGGTAAGGTTGTTTATGAAATGGATTGCGAATGGAATCAATACGATGAATGGTCGCAGCAAAGATTTTATTTCTTTGGTGGTTTGTTAGAAAGGGCGCGTAACCGCTACGAAGATTATCAAAAGCAAATTGCTAAAAAAGCAAAAATCAATTCTGCAAATGCAAAACTAAAAGCAGAACAAGCAGAGAAAAAATCTGAAACAGAAAAAAGTTTGCTGTATATTCAAAATGCGCGTAACAAATTGAAATGAAAAATGGGGTTTGACCCCATTTTTATTTATATGGAAATCTGAAAAAACACTGATACAATACGCGATATGAAAAAAATACCTGAACTTTTGGCGCCGGCGGGAACGTTGGACGCGTTTAAAACGGCTGTGCTGTACGGGGCAGATGCTATCTATGCAGGGCTGCCGGGTTTTTCAATGCGGGCACGTGCAAAAATCGATGTCGAAGGCGTAAAACAAGGAATTGATTTCGCGCATGCACATGGAAAAAAGGTTTATCTGGCGTTTAACCTGTTCGCACATGATCGGGACTATGCCAATATGTCGCGCGTTCGTGAAGTAATTGAATATTTGAAACCGGATGCATTAATTGTTGCGGATGCGGGTGTTATGATGTGGGTGCGGGAAAATTTCCCTGATATGCCAATCCATGTGTCAACCCAGGCAAATATATGTTCTGGCGCGTCGGTAAGGTTTTGGCAAAATGCCGGGGCATCATTGTGCGTGCTATCGCGTGAGGTTTCACATAACGAATTTGTTAATATCAGAAAACAATGCCCAGACATTAAACTGGAAATCTTTGTTCATGGGGCAATGTGTATGGCGTATTCGGGTCGGTGTTTGTTGTCTAATTTTATAACCGGGCGTCCGTCAAATCGTGGGGCGTGCGCGCAACTGTGTCGGTGGAAATATGATGTTATTCTGCGCGAACATGAAACGGGCATTGAAATGCCGATTGATGAAGATGAACGTGGTGCATATATTATGAATTCCAAAGATTTATGTCTGATGCCACGACTCGCCGAAGTGTTGGAATCTGCGCCTGATTCATTAAAGATAGAAGGCCGTAACCGCAGTGAATATTATGTCGGGTCGGTGGTGCGTGCGTATCGGGCGGCAATTGATGCATGGACATCAGACCCCCAGCATTTTAACCCCCAACCGTTTATGGATGAATTGAATGTTCTTGAATCGCGTGGATATACAACGGCGTTTTTTGATGGTCCGTTACCCGCGACCGCGCATGATTATGAAACAACACGTTCGTCATCTGAATATCATGCAGCGGGTGTTGTTACAAAACATAGCGCCGATAGTATCGTTTTTGAATTGCGTAATGAAATCAAGGCGGGTGATACCATAACATTTATTTTGCCACATGGTCCAAAATGCGATGTTGTGTTGTCTGAAATAATCAATGCTAAAAACAACGAAAGATTATCAAAAATGTCTGCAGGTCAGGGAAATGCTATTGTTATACCGCGCACGTGGTGCGAAAATATATTTGAAAATTTGGTTGAATATGTTTTGGCATATAAACATAAATAATATCTTTTTGACATTTGTATGTCTATTGGTATAGAATCTCAAAAGTCACACTGTGATTAAAAGGAGAAATGTTATGAAAAAAATTTTGTCTATGATATGTGCAACGGTTGTAATGACGGGTTCTGCGTTCGCTGGCAATTTGGAAAACCCATTATATTTGCCATCTGCGGGGGATTTTTATTCTAAATCTGGTATAGGGTTAATGTATAAACGTTCCGATAATTCAGAAGCATTAAGAAAAAAACACATGGATGGAACAAATGAATTTCCAATATGGCGTTTTACCGAAGATTTGGGTTATGGTATAACAGATCGTTTGACGGTGCATGGGCGTTTTGGTTGGACCCAGGATGATTCTATTAATCGCAAGGGTATGCATCGTGGACGTGTTGGTTTGACGTATCGTATTTTGTCGGATCAGGCACCTTTTGTTTGGGATGTTTATGGCGAAGCATATTTGTCGGCCCTGATGCCGATGGAGGGTAAATATTCAAATGGTAATTTTACTTATGACAACTATTCTAATGGTCGTTGGGGAATATATGGTGGAACGAAATTTGGTAAAACATTGGGTATGGTTACTTTGTCTACATATGTTGAATATCTGCAAACATTTGGTAATCATAATAACAAAATAAAAATAGATCAAACAGGGTCGCCCGGTGCTATTATGGTTATGGCGGGCATCCCTGACGAAATATCTGTAGATTTGGCTAGTACACATGAAATTAATGCGGGTATAAATACTTTTGTTCAGTTGTCAAAAAAATGGTCTGTTGGTGGTGGCTTTGAATTTATTGAACATAGGGATAATAGCGTGACGGGAATTCATACTAAGTTAAAAGAATCTACTGTTAGTCCAGAATTTCAAAAACAGGTTGTTGATGGTCTGTTGGCAAAAACGGCAGATATGGATGATGGCTGGAACGAATATGTGTTAAAGGTTTCTGGGGCATATCAAATGACCGACATGATTCAATTTGCTGTTTTTGCAGAATATACGTTTGATACGTCGCATTCACAATCTCAAAATGGTACTGATACCAAGGCAGAGGCCGGAATTCGTGTTAATTTGTTATTCTAGTTTTTTGTGTTTTTTTGTTGCCCCGATAAAAGTGTTTTTGTGGGGCAATAAAACCTTTTACAATAACGTCAATTTGTGATATAATGTCCATGAAGGAAAGTGGATAAGTATGAGAAAACCAGGTTTTCTAACCTTTTTGACGGGTTTGGTCGTTTTTGCACCGATTGTGTCTGATGCTGCATATCCTGTGTATCAAAATGGGAATGTTGTATCGACCCAAAATCCGGTCGTGTATTTGCCGTCAAATGGGAATACGCCTGTTGTGGCGAATTCTGCAGTTGCGGCACGGCCGACACGTGTGACGGGTGCATTGCCACGCGTTGGAACGACGGCAACGACGGCGGGGCGTCAGTATTATCAGCCGGCTGATTACGACAGGTTGGCGGATACCGGTTTGTATGTTGGTTTTTCGGCGGCGTATACTGCTGGACTTTATGGTCATATTTCGGCTGATTATGCAAATGAAATGTATTCTTTTGAGGCCCCAGGTGCATTCCAAGATGCTGATTTTAAATCTGATACAATAATTCCGTTGCAGGCGTCTGTGGGTGCTGCGGTTAATAGTGATTTACGTATTGATTTTTCGTATTTGCGTTATTCGGGTTTGTCATACCCTGATTCTGTTCAAACGGATGATGGTGGTGGCGGATTTGTGGAAACTAGGAATAGTGGTGGTGCAATTACGACAAACAGCGTTATGTTGAATGTGTATTATAACATAGATTCATTTACGGGGTATGTTGCTGGTGGTTCGTTACGGCCATATGTTGGGGCGGGGGTTGGTATGTCGTTTAATACAATTGCGGATTATGTGGTTGTGGATGAATCTTACTATCCGGTCGAAGATCCTGATGATCCGTTGCATATTTTTGAAGAAAATATTTCTGCATACCATAATGGTGGCACAACGGAACAATTGGCATTTATGTTTGAAGGTGGCGTCACAACATCATTGTCGGGTGGGCTTAGTTTAGATTTGTTTGCACGTTATGCAAATTTAGGCAAGGTAAAAACATCTGGCAGTATTGTTGTTTCACGAACAGAAATTTATGATGACGGTATGGGTGGTGAAATCCCGTATGATGAAACATTTCAATTAACAGATTGGCAGGAAAGTGGTCGCATCGGAATGTTTGACATCGGTGCCAGGTTGAGATTGCAATTCTAAATATGTTTTATTAACGGTGCGTGAGGGGGCACTTATGAAACTGAATTTTTTAATTTTGCCGTTTGCATGTGCTGTTTCCTTGATGCCGTATAGTGTGTCTGTGGCGGCATTGCGGGTCAGCAATAATGCCCGTCAATACAACGCAAAAAATAATATGTATGAAGGTTCTTATAATGCACCTGTTGCCCAGGTGGCGAATTCGTATGAACAACCTGTGAATGATAATGTTCCAACCTATAACGATGATATATCGGTTTATACAGACCTGGATGCGTGTTCTATGATTTATCCGACGGGTAAATTCGCAATGGATCGCCCAACCGCAGGTATGTCGATCGCTGGTCCCCAACAATGTGTTGCGGTTGTTGAATTGCGTGGGTATCAGATGGGCGAAAATGGTTCCGATTTGGTTTTGGCGCGTGCAAATGTTGCGGCGGGTGACGGAATAAAATGTAACATTGATTCTTTCCCGGAATATTCTTTTACTGCGGCGGCTGCAAATTTTGTTTTCCCCGCGGACAGTGAACCAACAATAGAAGATGTGACCAAGGTCATGAACCAGGAACAGAAACAAAATGCTGGTTTGAAAATTGCGGCGGGTGCGTTGCTTTTTGGTATTGGTGGAAATATCGCGGGCAAGAACGATGTCGGAAACAGTTCTTTGATGGGCACAGACAAGGGCAAGGTAAAGGGTACGGCATTGGGCGCATTATTGGGCACGGCAGTGATGGCGGGCAGTACTTATACTGGTTATGAGACAGGAAATATTATTTTATCCGCGGGTATGAATATGGCGTTTGGCGGTATAATTGGAAATATGGCGGCGTCGGGTGATTCCGTAATGCGAATTGAAAATTGTAATTTGCCGAATCGGGCAAAGGCAAAATGTCTGTGGGGCGCATATGTTGAAACACAGTCTATGGCATCTGACAAAGAATATTATTATGATATAACAAACAGTCGTGGTTTAGCATGTGGTACCGATAAATGTGACACCGTTCAGCTTACCCAGGTGGTGCTAACAAAGTTAAAAGACTATGCGGATATACGAATAAAAAATCGCCCTGCAACGTTAACCGTATCTGATATGGAAACCCAAGAAATAGAGAATTTTGCAGCTAATGCAGATAAATATTGTCTGGATGCTGGGGGTAAGATAGTTGATTCTTCACAATGCGATTCAGGGGCGCCAATATATTATAAGGTTGATTCGGCTGCCATTCCAACGGGTTCTGCCCAGGCGGTTATGATTGACGTGACACCGTATGTGTCACAAAAACCATTTGGTTGGAAAAAATCAGATTGGACTGAATTGCGCCAGAAATTGGGCAATGCGACAATATACCTGCGCACAAATACCAATGATGATGCGACACCCACTGATTATGAATTGGATTTCTTTAACCCAGTTTATCAGGATGCGTCTGAGGGTGGAATTGTTGATTTGGGTAACAAGGCGCGTTTGAAATCGACGTTGATTGGTGCGGGTGCCGGTGGTGCATTGGGGGCTTTTGCTGCATCCCAGGGTGCCCAGGATGAAATTAATAATCGTTGGGTTGCGGCGGTTCGTGAATATAAAGATTCCCTGCAAAAGGTATATTGTGCCACAGGAACACGTTTCTTGTCGTATTATAATGATATGTTAATAATACCGAAACCACAGGAATAAAATTTTGCACCAATTTTGGTGCATTTTTTTAATAAACCTTGATTTTATGAATAAAAATACTATTATTTATACGATGTAGCAGGGTGAACATAAATATGTTCCGTTTTATCCCCCGGATATTTTATCTATGAATAATTACATAGGGGAAACTGCCGCAGTGTGCGTCATCACGCAGATTCACTACAAATAAAGTCAATCTTTATTGGCAATGAATTCATGGTGGTGGCGCGAATGTTAACTGAAAAAAAAGGATTATAAATGGTAAAAGTTAGGGAAAAAAAGCCGGCACCAATTGCGGACAAACCGGCGCATGAATCTGATAAAAACGACGACAAGATATATTTTATGGCGTTGGGCGGTCTGGAACACGTCGGCCAGAATATGTATGTTTATAAATATCGTGGTAAGTATTTAATTGTTGATTGTGGTATGGGTTTCTTAGAAGAAGAAATCGGTGCAGGTGATGTTCAATATTGCGATACAACATGGCTGGAAAAGCATAAGAAAGATGTCGTTGGATTTGTTGTCACACATGGTCACGAAGACCATATTGGTGCATTGAAATTTGTTTGGCCAAAGTTCAGAAAACCAATTTATTGTACGCGTTTTCCGGCGGAAATTTTGCGCCAAACGTTTGCAGGTTTGGGGATGGACTTTGACCCGCGCAAGGATATTGTTGAATTTGATCATCATGGTGCAACATTAGATTTGAAACCATTTACGGTTGAAACATTTCATGTCACGCACTCTTTGCCAGAAGCACAGATGTTAATAATATCAACGCCTGCGGGTAAAATTTTGCATACAGGCGATTGGACATTCAATGATGACAACCCAATTGAAGACGGTACAGATTTTGCGCGTATGCGTGAAATTGGTTCTGATCCAAAATTGTTGGCGTGTGTTTGTGATTCAACATCTGCATCGCGTCAAACGAAACAGGTGACGGAAACCCAGGTGCGCGACAGTTTGACCGAGATTATGAAAAATGCCCCGGGTCGCGTTATTGTGACGGGTTATTCGCGCAGTATTGCACGTATGAAAATGTTTGCTGAGGCGGCACATGCATCCGGTCGTGTTCCTGCAATCAAGGAACGCAGTAATCCAAACCCGGTGCCATACGTTGGATTGCCTGAATTCCGTGAAATGGGTATAAATATGGGATATTTGGGCAAGGATGAAATCTATACCCATAATGATATCAAGGATTTACCTGCGGAAAAACAGGCGATATTCTTGACGGGATCTCAGGGTGAAAAATTCGCGATGCTGACACGTCTGTGTCATGGCCAGGTAAAAGAATTAAAACTGATGCCAACCGATACGGTCGTGTTCAGTGCGATTATTATTCCGGGTCGTGAACAGGATGTTTCAAACATATATAATAAATTGGCGCGTATGGGCATAAAAACGCATACTATATTTGATACAGATAATATCCACGCCAGCGGTCATGCGGGTCGTCCTGAATTTGAACGGTTCTATGACATTGTTCACCCCCAGGTTTCTATCCCAATGCATGGTGACTATATCAACGAAATGTTGAATGGCAAAATGGCGATGGAACGTGGCGGTGCAAAACATATGATGGTTGTGCATAATGGTGAAATGATCGCGTTGCGTGACGGTGATGCACCATACGTATGTGAAACCATTGAAACCAGTTTTGTCGTGATGGAAGGTGAAACCGAACGCAGTGCCGATGACCAGGTTTACAAGAATCGTAAAAAGGTTGCATCAAATGGTGCGATATTTGTGACGTTGCCGGTTGATAAACGTGGATTCTTAAAGGGCACACCGGATGTATCCAGTGTTGGTATTTTTGAATCTGATGATACCGGATTTATGAAGCGCCAGATTCAGATTGAAATTACCAAGGCGATTGACAATTTGACCAAGGCAGAACGCAAGGATCAAAAAAATATTGTCAAGGCGGTTCAGGTTGCATCAACCCGTGTGGTTCGGGCGTCATTGGGTGCAGACAAGAAACCACAATACAGTATTCATTTTGTGCAAAAATAAAAAAGCGCACCAAACGGTGCGTTTTTTTTATTTGTTAAACTTGCCACTGCGGGGAAAACCAACTGGAATTGTATGACCCTGGGATGCACGCTTGGCAACCCATGGCGATATGTCATCTAATTTGGTCGTGCCACGCCCCGTCGTCCAACCAAAACCGTCAGACATATCAAAGAACATCGCATCCAAAACGTATGTGCGTTCCGCGTTGTATTTCTGTAAAATCACACCCTTGCCACGCGACATTTCGGGAATCTCGCCCGTTTTGAATATCAGCAATTTATCATTTGAACCCGACATCGCAATCGTGTCACCCGTCACCGGTATGCACATTGTCGCAGGGTTTTTATCATCAACATTCATAATCTGTTTTCCAGATTTTGTTTGTGCAATACAATTTTCACCCGCAACGATAAACCCATTTCCATGACGTGATATCACCAAATACTTTGTGTTTGTATCCAACACGAATACCGATACAATATCTTCCTGGGCACCGATGTCTGCCATCATACGTACCGATTCCCCAAACCCACGTGCCGATGGCAAATCGTTCGCCGCGAGTGTGAACATTTTCCCAGACGCGCCAAACAAATTAATCTTGTCGGTGGACATTGCGTGAAATGCGGTCTGCAGGTCGTCCCCTTCCTTGAACTTCATATCCAGGTTGTTCAGATCCAAATGCCCCTTGGCTGCGCGTATCCAACCCATATTTGACATAACAACTGTAATTGGTTCCTTTTCGATGAAATCGTCAGGATTTACAACAATATCTTCGGTTTGTGCCGCCCATGTTGTGCGACGACGACCCAACATGGTCTTTTTATCGTATGTTTTTTTAATATCGTTAAACCACGCCTTTAATTGATTGTTTTGGGCTTCCTCGCTGGCAAGTAGTGCCTGTAAATCTTTTTGTTCCTGGCGCAGCGCCGCATCTTCGCGTTTGATTTCCATTTCCTCTAATTTGCGTAATGAACGCAGGCGCGTATTCAGAATAGATTCAACCTGAACATCACTTAATTTGAATTCTGCCATCAATACGGCCTTGGCATCATCCTCGTTACGGATAATTTCAATCACGCGATCCAGATTCAGATACACAATCAGCAACCCACCCAATATTTCCAATCGGTGTTCAATGTTGCCCAGACGCCATTTTGTGCGACGGCACAGAACACTTTTCTGGTGCGCGATAAATTCACGCAACACATCGCCAATCGGCATTACGCGTGGCGCACCATGTGAATCAATAACGTTGAAATTCATATTGAATTTGAATTCCAGATCAGTCGTCGCAAACAAATGCGCCATCATTTTATCAATTGGGACATTGCGATTCTTGGGCGTAATAACAATGCGAATATCCGTCGTTGATTCATCAACAATATCATCAACCAATGGCAATTTCTTGGCATCTATCATTTCGCCAATTTGTTCCACCAACTTTGATTTAATTATGCCGTATGGAATTTCAGTAATCACAACCTGGGACGCACCGCGCTCTAACTCTTCTACTTCCCACTTTGCGCGAATACGAAACGCACCACGCCCAGTATCATAATTTTTTACAATCGTATCAAAATCATCAATTAACACACCGCCTGTTGGAAAATCAGGCCCAACCAGTTTCTTCATAATCTGGGCGGTTGTTGCATCAGGTTTATCCACAACCAAGTTTAGCGCATCACATACCTCAGAAACATTGTGCGTTGGGATATTTGTTGCCATACCAACCGCGATACCCATTCCACCATTCGCAAGCAGGTTTGGAAACGCCCCCGGCATAACCGTTGGTTCAACAGTTGTTCCGTCAAAGTTCGGCATCATATCAACACTGTCTTCGTCAATGCCTTCCATAATCAGCATTGCCGCTTGGGTCATTTTTGATTCTGTATAACGGTATGCCGCCTGGGGGTCACCATCAATATTACCGAAATTACCCTGACCATCAATCAGCGGATAACGAACAGAAAAATCCTGGGCTAAACGCACCATCGCATCATAAACCGATGAATCCCCATGCGGATGATAATGCCCCAGCACGTCACCAACAACCGTTGCGCATTTACGAAATGCGGCAGCAGGCGATAATTTCTGACGCAGCATAGAAAACAAAATACGGCGGTGCACCGGTTTCAGCCCGTCGCGAACATCAGGCAGGGCGCGCGAAACAATCGTACTGACCGCATAGGACAAATAGCGTTCAGATATTGCATCAGACAGTTGTTGCGAACTGATATTTTCAACGATTTTTTCTTCTTTTTTCATCAGGACTTCCAATTATATTACCAACAAAACCTAGAACATTTGGCACAAAAACGCAACAATAAAAAAATCTCGCTAAAAAACGAGATTTTTTTTTACCTCACCAAACATTATCTACAACCGACAAATGCCCAATTATATTCGCCAGGTTCTTTCAACATTGTGCGCATTGTATAATCTTCCTTGCACGTTTTTGCCCATCCTGGTTGGTCAAAAGCAAATTCAACATATGTGTATTCTGGGTCTTTTGCCATTTCTGATACTTTTGTTTCATCAATTCCAGACCAATCAACCCACTTTCCTGTCGGTTCAAGAACTTTGACATTTTTTATCCATTCTTGACTAGAAGGACACTTATAAACTATATGAGTAGAAGTTTGTGCTATTTTTTCACATCCATTCATTGCGTTATCAATATCTTTTACATCTGAATTACAGCCAACTAATGCAATAACTGGTAAAACAAAAAACAATTTTTTCATATTTTCTCCTTTTTTTTGTTAAGATTACGTTTCTACTAAATTTTACTATAATTAATCTACCAAAACAAGTAAAGTGTTTTATTACTATTTGATTTTTTACGTCAAAGGCAGTATGATACAAGCATTAAAAGGCAAAAAATTATGAACAATAAAATCATTTTGACAGGTATAAAACCAACCGGAACCCCACATTTGGGAAACTATGTCGGTGCATTAAAACCGTTGATTGAAATGGCAAATGAAAACAAGACGTTTGTTTTTATTGCTGATTTGCACGCGTTGAATTTGATAAAAAATCCGTCTGAAATTCGTACACACAGTTATGAAATCGCGGCATTGTTGATTGCGCTGGGACTGAATCTGGATAATGCGGTTTTGTTCCGTCAATCTGATATTGTTCAGGTTTATCAACTATCTAATTTATTGATGAATGTGACCCCCAAGGGTTTGATGAATCGCGCACATTCATACAAGGCAATTGTTGAAAAAAATACCGATGCGGGAATAGACGTTGATTCTGGGGTTAATATGGGACTTTACACATACCCTGTTTTAATGGCGGCGGATATTTTGTTGTATAATTCTGATGTTGTCCCCGTGGGTGCAGACCAAAAACAACACGTTGAATTTGCACGTGATATTGCGGGATACTTCAATAATACGTATGGTGATATATTGAAATTGCCCGAACCAATGATTGGACGCGATACGGGTTTAATTCCGGGGCTGGACGGTCGGAAAATGAGTAAGTCATACGATAATACAATTCCACTTTTTGCACCAGAATCTGAATTGAAAAAGAAAATTATGCGCATCATTACAGACAGCAAACTGCCCGATGAACCTAAGAATCCAGACACATCAACCATTGTGCAATTATATCGTCATTTTGCAACCGAATCTGAATTGGCTGATTTGTGTGAAAAATTTAAGAAGGGTGGTATTGGATATGGTGATGCGAAAAAGATTTTGTTTGAAAAAATAAATTCCGTGTTGTCTGGACCACGTGACAAGTATAACTACCTAATGTCACATACAGACGAAATTGATAAAATCTTAGACGATGGTGCGGCGCGTGCACGCGCAGTTGCCGAAAAAACGTTCGCGCGTATCAAAAAAGCAATGTTGGGTTAAAATAAAAATATAGGGAGAGAGCACATGAAAAAAACTATTATTTGGATTTGTAGTGTGATTGGTTGTGGTGCGGTTATGTCGTTGGTGTTTAATGCAATTGAATCCCCACGCGAAATTAAAACTGTATCTGTGACGGGGGAATGCATAACCACCGCAGTCAAGGATAAAACCGCAATCACATTACGTGTTGAAACGCTGGATGCTGATTCAAATAAATCTGTCCAGATGGCGACGGATATTACCCGTGAAATTACAGAAATATTAAAATCAATGCCTGTGGAAATGCAGACCACGCAATTTAATTCGTATGAAAAAACAGAATGGGATAACGAATTACATAAATCTGTAAAGTTGGGTATTGAAACAACAATCGCAATAGAAGTATCTGCAAATTCTGTTGATGTTATTGAAGGTGTTATGTCTAAATTTGCGGGTCGCCCAAATATATATTCGGAAAATTTGCGCGTTTATACCAGCACATATGAAACACAAAAAGCAATTGAAAAATGTATGACGGGGGCGGTTGAAAACGCACGTGAACGTGCAACAGCTTTGGCGAATGCGGATAGTCGTAAAATTGGAAAATTATTATCTGTGTCATATGGGGCAAATGCGCCAGAGATATATGCCCCGCGCACAATGAATAAAATGGTTCTGGCAACGGCGTCAGCAGATGCGTCAGGAACAATTATGGCACGTGATTCAGAAGTGTCTGTGACGGTGTCTGCAACATTTGAAATAAAATAAGCATGGATGATGTAATTGCCGATTTTATAGATTATATTTTGAATACCAAGAATTATTCTGGGCACACGGCAAATGCGTACGAAACAGATGTTCGTGATTTTATCAAATTCTATAATCGGTTTAATGATGGTGATGCAAAATTATCCGATATGTCACGCGCAGATACATTGTGCTTTCGTTCGTGGTTGGCGGACAGGGCGCGTCGCAATCTGACACATAAATCAACGGCGCGCGCATTGTCGTCGTTGCGTGGTTTTTATAAATTCATTGCGAAAAAATACAGTATTCAAAATGAAGCAATATCATTAATATCGTCACCTAAGGTGCCGCGTAAATTGTCCAAGGCAATTGATGCGTCTGATGTGTCAGATATGCATGATGCAATTGCTGATATTGATTCGCGCGAACCCTGGATTGCGGCGCGTGATTGGGCGTTGGTCGTGTTGATATTTGGTTGCGGCCTGCGTATATCAGAGGCATTAAATTTAACAAACAAAGATGTCGCTGGGCGTCCTGATGTCCTGCGTATAATGGGTAAGGGGTCCAAGGAACGTCTGGTGCCGGTGTTGCCCGCGGTAAATGATGCAATTAGTAAATATATTTCCATGCGACCGTTTGGTAATTCCCCAGATGATAATGTTTTTCGCAGTGTGCGGGGGCTGCCTATGTCGGCGCGTATGGCGGAAAAAGTTATTGAAAATTTACGTAATTATTTGCAATTGCCGGATTATGTAACACCGCATGCATTGCGCCATACGTTTGCAACAGCACTATTGGCAGGTGGCGCAGATTTAAGAAGTTTACAGGAATTATTGGGACATTCGTCACTATCCACCACACAATTATATACCAAGGTTAATATGGCGGAAATAAGTAATATCTATATGCATGCGCATCCGCGCGCAATCCCCGATTAATCATCATTACACACCATAACAAATGGCGGCAGTGATTTGTCGTGATTTATTCCACCACGTGACGAACAATCCATACAATTAAAGCGTCTGTTTTGTGAATGATTCGCGTCCAGTGGTACGGACATTTTTGATACAACATCGGCATTTAATACATATTGAACCGATGGGAAACCAAAATACATACCCTTGTTTGCCCCGTTGCACGTTCCAGAATAACATGCTGGGTTTTTAACCTGGGATTCATCAGGGACACAAAATGATTCACATGTTTCGGTATCTGTAATCATTTTTTCACAATCTGTGCATGATGTTTGGGAATTGCGACCTTTGTTATTACCGCCCCCGCGTATTGCATAATTAATAATATTGTCGCATTTTGTTATGTTTTTATTTTGTGATGGATCCCTGACACATTCCCACACTAACGTTTCGTAATCCAGACGGGCGATTGTCCCAGACGGACATTCGCGATTAGGGAACGGGTCAACACATTCCCAAAACGTATCAATCATAACGGCGGTTTGACTGCCGATGCACAGGGGTTTACGTGATTCATCTGCAACACACGACATTGTGTCATAATCCCAAACGGTATCCCCAGAACATGTTGTTTTAGTATTAAATGGAATACATTGCCAGCGCCCGAAACGGTATGTCTTTGTCGTGCCAGACGGGCAAACAACATTATCAAACCCCGCCATCGTAAAAGATGCAGTTGCATCTGGCATTTCATACTGGGTCATGTATATCAAAGCGCCGGCCTCTAAACCAAAAGAATCAATAATGGTTTGCGGAACACTGTGTTTTGATGTGTCGCCACCTGTAAAAACAACATTGTTGTAAAACAGACCGAATGTTCCTGCATCTGCATAGTCCCGTTCCAGTATTTCCATCATTTTGTTATAATCATCGGGCCCCAGTGGTTTTGTTGCGGTTATAATAAAACTGTATGTCGGTTTTTTTCCTTTGACAATTTCACATGGCGTTTCTACCATTTGGGCATTAAGACATACATATCGTGAAACTATACCATTTTGTTCCACACAAATATCATCAAATGTTCCGCCGTTTATTTGCGCCGAATGTACCGCACGTGTGCATTCCGCCACAGATTTCAAATCCGCCTGTTCAATTGCGTATTCCGTTTCTTGGGCGGTAATACGTTGGCTGGGGGCACTCATCACGTAATATATGCCCATAAATAACACAACTAAAATCATGATAAAAATATTCATTATTCTCTCTTGCGATTTATTAGAACTCTATGTAATATTAATATGAAATGCAACAATAAAATGGGGCAAATAATGAAAAAGTTTATTTTGATTTTGCTGTTAGCGGGCTGTGGTTTTAGACCAATGTATACAGGAACTGATACTGATATCTATGTCACACCCATAGCGGGCATAAATGGTATTGAATTAAGGAATGCACTGAATACCCAATTTGGTGGGGTGCACGATGTAAATTCTAAATATCAAATGGTTGTGAATTTACAGGAACCTGTAATTCAATATAAGGCATTTGAAAAAACTGGTGATGCCACGTGGCAGGAAATAGTTTTGAATGCAGATTATACCATTACATCTGATGAACAGGTTGTGCACAAGGGCAGGGCAACGGCATCAGAATCTTATACGTATGTCAGTTATTTGGTCGCATCAAATGCGTCATATAACAACGCTGTTCAAAAAACAATATCTGTGTTGGCGCAAAAAATAGGGGCCAAGGCAATTGCCGCCACCCAACAATTCGAAGAAAAATAATGAAATGGAAAGAATCTGATTTTAAGAATAATATTGATAGGATAAAGGCGGTATTAATTTATGGCCCCGATGCAGGTCAGGTTGATGAATTGTCTGATTATGCGGTCAAGAAATTAAATATTGAACGTGATAATTTATTCGCGGTTGATTGCGATGAATTGTCTGAAAAACAGGATGCGTTGTTTGCAGAAAGTTGCACACCATCAATGTTTGGTGGTCGCAAGATGGTTATAATATCAAATGCGGGCGATTCAAATGCAAAACTAATTTCTGAATTGGTTGGACACAGTGGTCTGTGCTCAACGGTTATTGTTTGTGCCGGGGAATTGCGCAGTGGGGGTGGATTGCGTTCATTGTTTGAAAATGGTGATGATATTGCGGCATTGGCGTGCTATACTGATGATGCAAAATCATTGGTTACGTTAATTCGTGGTGAATTATCTGCAGCATCTGGTATTACCCAGATAACCCCAGATGCAATGGAATATATGGTGACACATCTGGGCGGGGACAGGGCAATAACCCGTGGTTTTTTATCCAAGATAGCATTATACGTCAGTGATAAAAAAATTGTTGAATTGGACGATGTGGAAAGTTGCCTGCCCGATACTGCGGCGGCGGATACAGACGATTTTTTATATTCGTTGACGGCGGGTCATATCCAGCAAACAGTTATGGCATTGGACAGGTTATTATACGAAAATGTTGATCCAAATATGTTAATACGTATGCTGGATACACATTTTAAAAAATTATTAACGGCGGTTGTTGATGGCCAGTTGCCACGATTGTTTTGGAAAGTTGCAGATAAATTTAATCGTGCAATTAAGATTTGGTCTGAATCCGAAATTGATGCTGTTTTAATTCGTTTGAATGAATTGGAAAAACAATTGCGAACAACTGGAATGCCATCGGAAATTTTATTACGTGATTTTTCACTGAAATTGGCACTGCGTGCCACTAAATTAGCAGCAAAAAGGAAATTATAATGTTGTCATCTGTATATGCCCCCAAGGATTTTAAACGTCTGCGTGCGGCGGGTGATTTGGTCGCCCGGTGTTTCGATTTTATTTCGCCACATGTGCATGCGGGTGTTTCAACGGGTGAAATAGACCGCCTGGTTTCAGATTTTTTACATGCCAATGGTGCGCGTTCATCTGATTTAGGATACGAGGGTTATCCAAAAAGCATATGTACATCGGTAAACGATGTTATTGTGCATGGTATCCCCAGTGACGATGTTATATTGCAAGATGGGGATATTGTAAACGTTGATTTGACTGCCGAGTATAAGGGTTTTCATGGTGATGCGTCACGTATGTTTATGATTGGTAATGTGTCGGCAAAAGCGCGTGAATTGGTTCAAACGTGTCAAGATGCGCTTAATGCGGCGATTTCAATTTGTGCGCCTGGTGTTCCGTTGTCTGAAATAGGCAAAACGATAGAAGCGGTCGTGAAACCACATGGCTTTTCAATATCACGTGATTTTGTTGGTCATGGTATTGGCAAGGTTATGCATGACGATCCGCAAATATATCATTTTTATGATAAAATGTGGGACAAGGTAAAAATGGTTCCTGGTTTGGTGTTTACAATTGAACCAATGATAAATACTGGGCGTCCCGAATGTAAAATTGACCCTGATGGTTGGACGGCACGTACGGTTGATGGTGGGCTGTCGGCACAATGGGAACACACGTTGGGAATTACCGAAGATGGGGTTATAATATTTACTGAAAAAATGGTGTAGTGTTTTGCCAAAAAACGATTCAAATTTTCATGCAGGACATCGTGAAAGGTTGCGTCAAAAATTTTTGGACGACAAGTTGTCTGATGCGGAAAAATTAGAATTAATGTTGGGGTATATTATTCCACGTCGTGATGTTCGTGTTCTGTCGCATTTGTTGATATCAGAATTTGGAAATTTATCTGGGGTTTTAACTGCGCCGATGGATAAATTAACTGAATGTGATGGGATGGGGCGCAATAGCGCGATATTTATCAAATTAATAAATCAATTAATGCTGGACGGATATAAATTTCAAATGAAACAGCAACCATTTTTTTATACCCCAGATGTATTGAATAATTATTGTCTGAATTTATTTGCCGGAAAAACTGTTGAAGAATTTCATGTTTTATTTTTAGATGGTGATTCCAGGTTGTTGGAAGATTGGAAACATACATCAGGAACGAT
>JBKSNB010000062.1:0-1598 GCA_046882025.1 Alphaproteobacteria bacterium
CAGATTCAACCATCAAAACGCCGTCCTTGGTTGCAGATACGACCAAATCCATTTCAGATTCTTCAACCTGTTTCTTAGATGGATTCAAAATATATTTCCCATCCATATATCCGACACGTGCCGCGCCAATTGGCCCCTGAAAAGGAACACCAGACAATGCCAATGCCGCCGACGATGCAATCATAGACAAAATATCAGGTTGATTCTTTTTATCGTATGAAAATACCTGGGCAATAATTTGAACTTTATTTTTAAATGTTTCTGGGAACAATGGACGAATTGGACGATCAATCAAACGTGCAATCAATGTTTCAGAAACTGATGCCTTGCCTTCACGTCTGTCGCGTGAGCCCGGAATACGACCCGCAGATGCAAATTTTTCCTGGTAATCAACAGTCAGTGGAAAGAAATCTTGACCTTCGACTGCACTTTTTTCAGCACATACCGTTGCCAAAACCATTGTTCCACCCATTGTTGCCAAAACCGCACCATTTGCCTGTTTCGCCATACGCCCTGTTTCCAAGCGCAGTGTTTCATCACCGTATGGGACTTCAACAACGATTGGATTATTTAAATGTGTTTTTTCACCTTTGTTTATTAAACCAAATAACATTTGTTTTCTCCGTTTTTTTATTTTTTTTGTTTATTTTCTACGGAGTTAATTATTCGTTTTTGCACTCTTTTTATTTTTAAGCGCAAGAATGAACAATTTTCACTCCGCAGGGGGAATTATAGAATATATTTAATTGTTTGCAAATATTTAATTAAAAAATCCGCAATTTTGCGGATTTACAAATTTTATATCAAACATGCCAACGTTGCAGATTGATTTTTTAACATTAACCACCCAACATGATAATCTGTGCAATACACCATAATCAAAAACAGCGCAACGATTCCGCACACGATTAATGCGCTGTTGCGTTTTGCATGCATGCAATAGACAACAATGTTGTAAAACAGAAATAGTATCCATGCATCTGCCAAAATGCTAATCATCCAAACGGACCAGCAATTAAACGCCAATGCATTGAATACCAATATCGCCGGGTATATAAAAAATACCGATGCCAAACCCTTAATCGCGATTTCCCAATCGCGTTCACCACCGGTGATTTCAGATACGAACATCAACAATCCGCCAAATAAAAACAATAATGTCACCGCCAAAACAGGTATAATTATTATTGCATTAAACAGTGCACCAAATGTAAATGTTGCCCCACTGCAGATACGTAAAATCATCACCAAAATTCCACCCAGCATTCCATATGTAAATGCGTTAAACATAGCGTCTTCGATATTGCCGTCTGCAACGATTTTAGAAAAATGACGTTTAGGACTAAAAACGACATCAAATACTTTTTTTATTTTTGATTTGATTTTTTTCAACATTTTTTTAGCCCCCTTGATTTGCTTATTTGTATTTTTGCTTTATAATTACAAAAAATCAATGGAAAAATATTATGAAAGTAACTATTGCTGGACGACCAAATACAGGTAAATCAACATTGTTTAACGCATTGACGGGGACGCGCGATGCGTTGGTTCATAATCGGCCTGGTGTTACGCGGGATACGATATCGGGTTCTTTTTAT